>NZ_JBGWAB010000238.1:0-6109 GCF_041862025.1 Streptomyces sp. AB3(2024) | reverse complement strand
GTGCGCCCGGCGCGCCACCGGGCGGGTGCGGGGGTGGGGCGCGGACCCCGGTCCCGCCGCTGCGCGCCGAGCCGGGCGTGGCCTTCCCGCAGGGGCACACCCAGCTGGGGCCGCATCGGACACCGCGGCCGCCGGCCGTGGGTGCGCCCCCGACGGCGGCCGCGCACCGCTGCGGCCGGTCCTCGGCGAGCGCCTTCGCCGACGTCTCCGGGCGCGCCCTCGGGCATACGCCCGCCGCCCACCCGTCGTGCGCGGGGTGGCCCGAACCGGACGCACACCCCCCAGACCGCCGCACATCCCGAAAGATCATCGAGATCATCGGAAATGATCTTCTCTGTACCGTCGAGACGACATACTGACCGGTGTGATGATCCAAGACGACACCGTTGTGATCGAGACCCAGGGCCGCGCGGGGGTGCTCACCCTGAACCGCCCCAAGGCCCTCAACGCCCTCACCCACCCCATGGTGCTGCGGATCGCGGAGGCGCTCACGGCCTGGGAGCAGGACCCCGCAGTGGACCACGTCATGATCCGCGGCGCCGGGGAGCGCGGCCTGTGCGCGGGCGGTGACATCCGGGCCATCCACGCGGACGCGAAGGCGGGGACCACGGGCTCCCTCGACTTCTGGCGCGACGAGTACCGGCTCAACGCCCGCATCGCCCGTTACCCCAAGCCCTACGTGGCCTTCATGGACGGCATCGTGATGGGCGGTGGCGTCGGGCTCTCGGCCCACGGCAGCGTCCGCGTCGTCACCGAGCGCTCCCGGGTGGCCATGCCCGAGACCGGCATCGGCTTCGTCCCCGACGTCGGCGGGACCTGGCTGCTCTCGCGGGCCCCCGGTGAACTCGGCACCCACCTCGCCCTGACCGGCGCCGCGGTCGGCGCGGCCGACGCCCTGCTGTGTGGGCTCGCCGACCACTACGTGCCCTCGGACTTCCTGGCGGAACTCCTCCGGGACCTCACGGAGGGCACCGACGGCGCCCCCGCCGACAAGGTCGTGGCCCGCTACGCCCTCCCCGCCCCCTCCTCGGGCGAACTCGCCGCCGACCGGGAGTGGATCGACCGGTGTTACGCCGCCGACACCGTCGAGGAGATCCACTCCCGGCTGCTCGGCACCGGCCTGCCGGCGGCCCGTGAGGCCTCCCGGACCCTGCACGCCAAGTCCCCCACCGCCCTCAAGGCCACCCTCGCGGCGCTGCGCCGGGCCCGCGCGCTGGACTCCCTGGAGCGGGTCCTGGAGCAGGAGTACCGGGTTTCCAGCGCCGCCCTGTCCGTGCCGGACCTGGTGGAGGGCATCCGCGCGCAGGTGATCGACAAGGACCGCCGCCCCCGCTGGTCCCCGGCGGCGCTGGTCCAGGTGCGGCCGGCCGCGGTGGAGCGGTTCTTCGCCCCGCTCGGCGAGGGCCGCGAACTGACCTTCCCGTAGGGCCGGCCGGGGACCGGGGACCGGGGCCGGACCGGGCGCGAACCGTACGCCCGGACCGCCCGCGGACCGCGTACGCCCGGACCGCCCGCGGATCCGGCGCCCGGACCGCCCGCGGATCCGGCGCCCGGTCGCCCGCGCCGCCCGGTCAGCCGCGGTCGATCCGGGTCGCCAGGCCGTCGAGGACCCGCTGGAGCCCGTAGTCGAAGTTGTCCTCGCGCAGCCGCGCCGGGTCCTGCTCCCGCTGGGTGGCGTAGTGGTCCTGCGTCAGCGGGTGCTCGTCGGGGGCGTGCCGCCCGGTCGGTGCCAGGGACCGCAGCCAGTCGACCTCGCTCATGCCGCTGCGGGCGAGCAGCGAGAGGTAGGAGGCCTCGCTGGTCGTGGCGCCGATGACGTAGGAGATGACCGCCTTCATGGCGAGGTCGGCCTCGCCGGGAGGGAAGCCGGCCGTCCGGGCCAGCCGCAGCATCCTCTCGGACATGCGCATCAGGTTCGGGCCCAGGTGGGCCAGTCCCACCTGGCCGAGGACCGAGGCCACCCAGGGGTGGCGCAGGATCATGTCGCGCAGGCTGTGCCCGCTGTGGGAGAGGGAGGCGCGCCAGCCGTCCGGACCGCCGGGCTCGGGGAGCTCCAGCTCGCCGTACACCTCGTCCACGACCAGCTCGATCAGCTCGTCCTTGTTGGCCACGTGCCGGTAGAGGGAGGTGGCGGCCGTGCCCATCTCGGCGCCGAGCTTGCGCATGCTCAGCGCCTCGATGCCCTCGGCGTCGAGCAGCCGCACCGCCGCCGCGACGATCTGCTCCTGGCTGAGCGAGGCCTGCTCCTTCTGGCGGCGCGGCCGGGCCCAGACGGAGGGGACGGGGGCGGAGGACTGCTGCTCTGATGGGGACATGCCCCCACCCTAGCCCTCTGCGGACGCTGTACGCGGCATGCGTACAGCGGAATCACGGGGGCGGGTCGCCGGTCGGCGCCACCGCCCCGCGGCCCGCGCGGGACGCCGTCCCGGAGACCGCGGAGAGCGGGACCCCCGCCGGCGCGTCGCGCCGGTCCCATCCCTGACGAAGCGTGCGCACCGCTTGAACAACGGGCCCTTCGGGCCGCACTGTTGGCCGGTAGTCGTCCATCTGGCCAGGAGACCGCCTTGTCGCCGCACACCTCACCAGCGCAGCTTCATCGGCAACAGCGTCGAGGCGCTCCCGGTCCGCCTGGCCTGACCTGGGCGGGCGCGGTCCCGGGCCGCACTACGGGGCGGGCGCGGGCGGGGAGAGTTCGGTGCTGAGCCACCCCAGCGCGTCGGGGTACATCCCGCTCCACGTCTGGAAGTTGTGGCCGCCGGCCGGGCGGACCAGCGTCTTCACCCGCACCCCGGTGCCCTGCGCCGCGCGGGCGAACTCCGCCAGCTGCCGTGGCGGGCTCTCCTTGTCCTGGGCGGAAGTGGCCAGGAACAGCCCGACGTCCGCCCCCTTCGTGTGCCCGAGCAGCCACGCCGGGCTGTTGCGTTCGCGCAGCCCGGGATCGGCCAGCACCCCCGCGTCCCCGGTCAGCGGATCGGGGTCCAGGGCCGCGCCCGCCCGGAACACCTTCGGGTACTGCAACGGCAGCTTCGCCGCGCAGAACGCCCCGGTCGAGACGCCCATCAGCCCCCACCCCTTCGGCTCGGGCAGCGTACGGAAGTTCTTCGCGACCAGGTCCGGCACGTCCCGGGCGAGCCAGGTCGCGATCTTGCGCTGCGGGGTGTCGCTGCAGTCGGTGTTCACCCCGCCCGGATAGATCTCCGGCATCACCAGGATGAACGGGCGTGCCTCGCCGAGCTGGACCAGCCGCGCCAGCGCCCCGGGCATGGAACCCAGGTCCATCCAGGAACGCGGCGTACCCGGATAGCCGTGCAGCAGCATCACGACCGGGAACCGGGTCCGGTCCGCTCCCGGGGCGTCGTACGCCGGGGGAGTCCACACGATCACCTGCCCGGCGAGCTTCGAGTGACTGCCCCGGACGTACGTGCTGAGCGTGCCGTCGCCCCCTTGCGTGAACTTGGCCCGGCCGACCGGCGGCCCCGTCATCGCCGAGGCGTCCTGTCCGTTCCCGGTGCCCAGCAGGTCGTCCCAGGAGGAGTACAGCCCGAAGCTGCCGTTGATCCACGCGGCGACCACGCAGATCGCCGTCAGCTGGCACAGCCCGATCATCAGCACCCGCGCCGTCCACCGCAACGGGGCGGGCCCCGGGACCCGGTTCCACAGCAGCAGCGCCAGGAGCACGGCCAGCGCCGTGACCGCGATCAGCGTGACGAGGAACGCGGTACTGGTCAGCTCCACGGCGTCGGCTCCTGACGTGCGGGAGGGCGGGACGGCAGGCGGGTGACGTCCTGACGGGGCCCTCAATGTACGGCGCCCACGGGCCCGCGGGCGCGGGCCCGCGTCGTGTCGCCGCGGGCGCCGGGGCGGACCCGCCGCCGCCCCGGCCCGCCCCCGGTCACGGCGGGCGGACGTCCACGGTGACCGTGTGCCAGCCCGTCGCCCCGTCCGGGAGGGTCCCGGAGCGCGTGCCCGTCTGGGTCCGTCCCGAGCCGTCCGTGGCCCGGACCTGGAGCGTGTGCCCGCCGGGAACGGCGTCCCAGGGCCACACCCACTGCCGCCAGGTGTCGACGCCGTCGGCCGCCGCCAGCCGGGCCGCGAGCCACGGGCCGTCGTCGACCCGCACCTCCACCCGGGAGATGCCCCGGTGCTGCGCCCACGCCACCCCGGCCACCATCACCCGCCCGGGTGACACCCGGCCGAAGGGACGCGGGGTGTCGATCCGCGACTGCGTCTTGACGGCGGCCTGCTGCGCCCAGGAACGCCGGACCCAGTACGCGTCGAAGGCGGCGAAGGTGGTCAGGCGCAGCTCGGTCAGCCACTTGCAGGCGGACACGTACCCGTACAGGCCCGGGACGACCATCCGGACCGGGAAGCCGTGCGCGAAGGGGAGCGGCGCGCCGTTCATCCCGACGGCGAGCAGCGCGTCCCGGCCGTCCATGACGGTCTCGACGGGCGTTCCGATGGTCATCCCGTCGACCGAGCGGGCCACCAGCTGGTCGGCGGGGCCGCCCTCGGAGGGCGGGCGCACCCCCGCCTCGCGCAGCAGGTCGGCCAGGCGGACTCCGAGCCAGCGGGCGTTGCCCGCGTACGGGCCGCCCACCTCGTTCGAGACGCAGGTCAGGGTCACGTCGTGCTCGACGAGCGGCCGGGCGAGCAGGGCCCGCAGGTCCAGGTCCAGCGGCTTGGCGACCCCGTCCCCGCGCAGCGTCAGCCGCCAGGTGCCGGCGTCCACGCGCGGGACGACCAGGGCGGTGTCCACGCGGTAGAAGTCCCCGTTGGGGGTGATGAAGGGGGAGAGGCCGGGGATCCGCAGGTCCGCCCCGGCGGGTACGGGCGGCGCGGGGACGGCCGGCGGCGGCAGAGCGAGGTCCGCCCGGGACGCGGTGGCCCGCGCCGAGCCGTGGGCCCCGAGACGGCGCCCGGCGAGTCCGGCCACCGCCGAGGCCGTGACCGTGGCCGCCACGATCCGGCCGAAGCCCCGCCGGTCCATGGGCCAGGTGCCGCCGGGCCGCCCCGGCGAGGGGCGGGGCCGTCGCAGGGTGGTGACCAGCAGGTACAGCACTCCGGCCGCGACCGCCCCGCCCGCCAGCGACGGCAGGGCGTCCCGCCAGCCGGCCTCGGGCCGGCCGAGCGCCGCCACCGCCCCGAGCACGCCCACCGCACCGGCGAGCACCAGGCCCGTACGGAGCCGGTGTACGGCGAGGACGCCCGTCGCGGCGGCGAGGACCGCCAGCACCAACGTGATCCCGAGGGTCAGCACCGGCTTGTCGGCGGTGCCGAGGGTACGGATCGCCCATTCCTTGACCGCCGCGGGCGTACGGTCCACCACGGCCCCGCCGACCGCGGTCAGCGGGGCCGCCTCGGGCCGGACGGCCACTGCCGCCAGCGATGCCACCGCCAGTCCGGCGAACGCCGACACGAGACCGGCGACGGCCCCGGCCGGCCACAGCCGGCGGGCGCCGCCCGTCCGCCCCACGGGTCCCATCGGCGTTCACCTCCGCCCGTCCGCACATCGCCGTGCGCGTGGTCCGCTCCGCGCGCTGCATGCGAGCACGCGCCGCCGCGCGGAGCCGGTACCCCTCCACCCTTCCACGGTCGCGCGCCGGACGCCGGACGCCGGACGCCGGAGCGGCCGCAGCCGGCGGAGCCGGCTACGCGGTCCGGGTGCCGGGCAGGGCCAGCAGCACCAGGGGCTTCGTCGTCGGGGCGGCGGAACCGCCCTCGGGCTCCACGGTGACGCCGATCCCGGTGGCTCCGCGCACCGGGCCCGCGAGGAGGGCGGGGGCGGCGGGGCGCGCGGGATCCATCAGGCCCGCCGGGCGCATGCCGCCGTCCGGACCGGCGAACCACAGCTGGTAGACCCGCCCCGCCGGGGGCGCCGCCATCCCGGAGGGCACGAACACCGCCCGGTCCCGCTCGCGGGAGAGCACCACCGTCCCCGTACCGCCGTCCGCGATCCGGCCGGACGCCAGCCGGGCGTCCGGGGCGGACAGCACCCCGGCCAGCGCGGCCTCCCGGGCCTCGGCCTCCCGGGCCTGCTGTCGCGCGGCGTCCGCCCGCTGGTACTGCCAGGCCGCGACCCCGCCCAGCCCGGCCGCCACCGCCACGCAGG
>NZ_JBGWAB010000237.1:0-6255 GCF_041862025.1 Streptomyces sp. AB3(2024) | reverse complement strand
CCGCCGGGGCGGGGGCGACCGCACTGCCCCGGCCCGCCTCCGCGGCCCCGGCACCCGCCCCGGCCCCCGGCGCCCTCCCGGCCGCACCGCCGACCGTCCTGGCCCCGTACGCCTCCTACTGGTTCCCCGACTCGCTCCCCTCCGGTACCCCGGGCCCCGGCATCGTGTGGCACTCCCTCGCCGACTGGTCCCCGGAGTCCGATCCGGACCTGGCCCACAACACCGCGTCCGTGCCGCTGGCCCCGCGGTTCGCCCCGGTGCCGGCGAACCGCACCGCCCGCGCCGGCCGGGCCCGGATCTCCGCGCTCGTCTCCTTCGGTCCCACCGCGGGCAATCCCTCCCAGGGCTCGGCGACCGCCGACCACTACGCCCTGAGCCACTGGGCGTACCTCGACGAGCTGGTCTTCTGGGGCGGCTCCGCCGGCGAGGGCATCGTCCTCGCCCCGAACGCGCCCGTGGTCGACGCCGCCCACCGCAACGGCGTCCCGGTCCTCGGGAACGTCTTCCTGCCGCCCGTCGCCTACGGCGGGGACCTCCAGTGGACCCGCGACCTGGTCCGGCGGGACCCCCTCGGCCGCTTCCCGCTGGCGGAGCGGCTCGTCGAGGTGGCCCGCGCGTACGGCTTCGACGGCTGGTTCGTCAACGCCGAGACGGACGGCGGGGACGGCGCGCTCGCCACCCGGACCCGGGAGTTCCTGCACGCCCTGCGGGCGGCAGGCTCCCCGCACGGGCTGCGGATCACCTGGTACGACGCCATGAACAGCACCGGCCGGGTCGGCTGGCAGGGCGCCCTGAACGCGCTCAACCAGGAGTTCTTCGAGGACCGGTCGGGGAAGGTCGCCGACTCGCTGTTCGTCGACTTCCGCTGGACCGCGCGGAGCCTGGCGGAGTCGGCCGCACTCGCCGAGCGTCTCGGCCGCTCCCGCCTCGAACTGTGGGCCGCCGTGGACACCGAGTCCCGCGGCTGGGACACCCGGGTCGACTGGGACGCGGTCCTCCCGCGCGACCGCGATCACGTCGTCAGCCTCGGCCTCTACCGGCCCGAGTGGACCCGCAACCACCTCACCGACCGCTCGCCCGGCGCCTTCCACCGGGCCGACGACCGGTTCTGGACGGGCGAGTCCCTGGATCCGGCCCGTCCCGCGCCCGAGGCCCCGTCCGGCTGGCGGGCCCCGGCCACGGCGGTGGCCGACCGGTCCACGGTCTCCGCCCTGCCCTTCGGCTGCTCGTTCAACACCGGGCACGGACTGCGCTGGTACGAGGGGGGCTCGGTCACCTCCGACACGCCCTGGAACCACCTCGGCCTCCAGGACCGGCTCCCGGGCCGCCGCTGGGTGGTGGACACCGCCGGGGAGCGCCCCTCGGTGACCCTGGACTTCGCGGACGCCTGGCGCGGCGGCTCCAGCCTGCTCGTCGCCGGGGACCTCACCACCCCCGCGTCGATCGGCCTGCACGGCACCCGGCTGGTGCTGACCCCGGGGACGGTCGCGGAGCTGGTCCACCGCGGCGGGGCGTCGGTGGAGCTCGGTGTCGCGACCCGGGAGGCGGCCGGCCCCGGCGAGCCCGTGCCGTACACCTGGCTGGCGTCGGCGACGCCGGGCGGCGGCCCGGGGTGGCGGACCTCCCGCGTGGCCCTCGCGCCGCTGGCCGGGGAGACCGCGTACGCCCTCGCCGTACGGATCACCGTGCCCGGGAAGAGGGCGGCGTCCTGGCGGCTCGGCGCCCTGACGCTGCGCGACACCGACCTGCATCGGCCCCCGGCCGCTCCCGCGCACCTGAAGGTCGACGCCGCGGCCCGGCGGGGCGCCGAAGCCGAGCTCCGCCTCTCCTGGGAGCGGGCACCCGGCCCGGTCCGCCACTACGAGCTGCACCGCCTGCTGCCGGACGGCGCCCGCCGCTTCCTGGCCGGCACCTGCGGGACCGCCCTCCACCTCCCCTCCGTCACCCGCGCGGGCGGGGAGCGGGCGGCGGCCTTCGAGCTGAGGGCCGTCGACGAGACGTACTCGGCCTCCGCTCCGGCCCGCACCACCCTGCCCTGGAGGGCCGGCTAGCCGGTGTGGGGCTCGGTGCGCGGGACGGCGACGGTGACGCGCAGCCCGTGCGGCGGGTTCTTCGCGTAGGAGATCGTCCCACCGCCCGAGGCGAGCAGGGCGCGGGAGATCGAGAGACCGAGCCCGGACCCCTTGACGTTCTGGTGGCGGCCGCTGCGCCAGAAGCGGTCACCGACGCGCAGCAGCTCCTCCTCGGTGAGGCCGGGACCCCGGTCGGCGACGACGACGAGCGCGCTGCGTCCCTCGACGGCGACCGACACCTGCACCTCCTCGCCGTCCGGCGTGAACTTCAGGGCGTTGTCGATGACGGCGTCGAGGGCGCTGGAGAGCGCGATGGGGTCGGCCCAGCCGGTGACGGCGGTCCGACCCGCCTCGGTGAGCCGTACGCCCTTCTCCTCGGCGTACGGCCGCCAGGCGGCAACCCGTTCGGCGGTGAGGGCCCCGATGTCGGTGAGGCTGATCTCGGCGGAGGCGTGCTCGGCGAGCGCCAGGTCCAGCAGGTCGTCCAGGACCTGGGCGAGGCGCTTGCCCTCGGTGCGCACGGAGGCGATCTCCTCGTTCCCCTCGGGCAGTTCGAGGGCGAGCAGCTCGATGCGCAGGAGCAGTGCGGCGAGCGGGTTGCGCAGCTGGTGGGAGGCGTCCGCGACGAACGCCCGTTGCTGCTCCAGTACCTCTTCGACGTTGTCGGCCATCTCGTTGAACGAACGGGCCAGGCGGCGGAGTTCCGGAGGGCCGCCGGAGGCCGCGACGCGGGAGTTCATCCGGCCGGTGGCGATGCCGTGCGCAGCCGCGTCCAGGGTCCGCACGGGCTTGAGGACCCAGCCGGTGAGGCGCAGGGCCGCGCCGAACGCGAGCAGCATGGCGGCGGCGAGACCGGCGGCGATGATCAGCCAGCCGCGCAGGATGCTGCCGCGCATCTGTTCGGTGGGTGATTCGGTGGCGACGACGGCGACGACGTCCCCGTCGAGCACGACCGGGGAGACCACGAGAAGCTTCCCGTCGGTCTGCCAGGGCCACACCTGTCCGGGGTCGTGGCTGCGGCGTCCGGCGAGTGCCTCCTCGAAGGCACGGCGGCCCTCCCCGGACTCGGGGAGCTGCCACCAGCCGGGGGAGCGGACCATGGCGTTGTCGTCGCGGTAGAAGATCCCGACGCGGATCCCGTACAGCTCGTGGTAGCGGGCGAGTTCCAGCTGGAGGGTGTTGCGGCGCTCGTCGGCGCCGGTGGCACCGGAGCCCTCGGCGTCGATGACGAACTGCGCGAGGGCCGCGAAGCGGGCGCTGTCGTCGATCCGGTCGACGACCACCTTCTGCTGCTGGGCGGCGGCCAGGCTGACGGCGAGGGGGAAGCCGAGCGCGAGCAGCACCCCCGCCATGAGGACGACGAGGAGCGGGAGCAGCCGGGCACGCACGGCGGGACCCCTAGGGCGCGGCCGGGGTGACGAGCCGGTAGCCCACCCCGCGGACGGTCTCGATGAGCGCGGGCATGCCCAGCTTGGAGCGCAGCGAGGCGACGTGCACCTCAAGGGTGCGGCCGGTCCCTTCCCAACTGGTGCGCCACACCTCGCTGATGATCTGTTCGCGGCGGAAGACCACGCCGGGCCGCTGCGCGAGCAGGGCCAGCAGGTCGAACTCCTTGCGGGTGAGCGGTACGTCGGCACCGTGCACGCTGACCCGGCGGGTCGGGAGCTCGATGGCGACCGGACCGAAGCGCACCAGCGCCGGGGTGCCGGTACCGCCGACGGTGGCGGCGGACTCCTCGGAGCCTCCGGTGCGGCGGGCGACGGCGTGGATGCGGGCCAGCAGCTCGCCGGTGTCGTAGGGCTTGACCACGTAGTCGTCGGCGCCCATGTTCAGGCCGTGGATGCGCGAGCGCACGTCGGCCCGTGCGGTGACCATGATGACCGGGGTGGCGGTGCGCTTGCGGATCTTGCCGCAGACCTCGTAGCCGTCCTGGTCGGGCAGGCCGAGGTCGAGCAGGATCACCCCGTAGGGGGAGGCGCCGGCCGTGGCACCGGCGGGCAGCAGCGCCTGCAGGGCCTCCTCGCCGCTGCGGGCGTGGGTCACCTGGAAGCCGTGCCGGGCGAGGATCGCGGACAGGGCGGCGGCGACGTGGTCATCGTCCTCGACGAGCAGCAGTCTCATGGCGTCCCCCTTTCCTCGATTCCTGGATGTGTACACGGGCACCCTGCATCCACGCCCATGAAGAGTCCCGCGTCAAGGGGGTTCCGGTCCGGCGAGTCTTCTGTTATCCACCCGGTACGGGCGGAGCGTGCCGGGGGCGGTGTCACGTACGGAGCGTATCGGTGCGAGGCCGGATCGTTATGCTCAATTCTCCCTCAGATGTGATGACGCTGTGCGCGCTCCGTCACTACTGTCCTCCCAACCGACGGAGGACGGAGCAAGAAGCCGATGAGCGGAGTATCAGTGACCGAGGACGTTCAGGACGCGGCGGGTGCCGCGGACGGCCTGGTCGTACTGAGCAACGTCAACAAGCACTTCGGCGCGCTGCACGTGCTTCAGGACATCGATCTGAGCATTGCCCGCGGTGAGGTCGTCGTGGTGATCGGTCCTTCGGGATCGGGCAAGTCCACGCTGTGCCGGACGATCAACCGGCTGGAGACGATCGACTCGGGGAGCATCACGCTCGACGGGAAGCCGCTGCCGGCCGAGGGCAAGGAACTGGCCCGGCTGCGCGCCGACGTGGGCATGGTCTTCCAGTCGTTCAACCTGTTCGCGCACAAGACGGTGCTGCAGAACGTGATGCTGGGTCAGCTCAAGGTCCGCAAGACGGACCAGGCGACCGCCCTGGAGCGGGCGAAGTCGCTGCTCGACCGGGTGGGCGTCGGCTCACAGGCCGACAAGTACCCGGCCCAGCTGTCCGGAGGCCAGCAGCAGCGTGTCGCGATCGCCAGGGCGCTCGCGATGGAACCGAAGGTGATGCTCTTCGACGAGCCCACCTCGGCGCTCGACCCGGAGATGATCAACGAGGTGCTGGAGGTCATGCAGCAGCTCGCGGCCGAGGGCATGACGATGGTCGTCGTCACGCACGAGATGGGCTTCGCCCGCTCCGCCGCCAACCGGGTCGTCTTCATGGCCGACGGAAAGATCGTCGAACAGGCCACGCCCGAGCAGTTCTTCAGCAACCCGCGCAGCGACCGCGCCAAGGACTTCCTGTCGAAGATCCTGCACCACTGACGCCCGCGTCTGGTAGTGATCCGGTCGACGGCGCACGCCGTCGCCACGACGTGCCCCGCTCGTCGTCCAACAACGTCTCATCCGAGGGAAGTTCACCATGAAGGTTCTCAAGGCCGGCGCGGCCGTCGCCACGGCCGTCGTTCTCGCCCTGACCGCGACCGCGTGCGGTGGCGGCTCGAAGGACTCGGCCTCCGACGCGGGCGCGTCGGGCGGCACCAAGTCGGACAAGATCGTCATCGGCATCAAGTTCGACCAGCCGGGCCTGGGCCTGAAGACCCCCGACGGCAAGTACGAGGGCTTCGACGTGGACGTGGCCACGTACGTGGCCAAGGAGCTGGGCTACCAGCCGGACCAGATCGAGTGGAAGCAGGCCGTCAGCGCCGAGCGCGAGAACCTGATCTCCAACGGCGACGTGAAGTTCATCGCCGCGACCTACTCGATCAACGACAAGCGCAAGGCGAAGGTCGACTTCGCGGGCCCGTACTTCCTGGCCCACCAGGACCTGCTGGTCCGCGCCGACGACAGCAGCATCACCAAGGTCGAGGACCTCAACAAGAAGAAGCTCTGCTCCGTCACCGGCTCCACCTCGGCGCAGAACATCAAGAAGGACCTGGCCAAGGACGCCGACCTGCAGGAGTTCCCGGGCTACTCCGAGTGCCTGACGGGTCTGGAGAACAAGGCCGTTGACGCGCTGACGACGGACGACTCGATCCTGGCCGGCTACGCCGCGCAGGAGAAGAACAAGGGCAAGTTCAAGCTCGTCGGTCTGAAGATGAGCAACGAGAACTACGGCATCGGTCTGAAGAAGGGCGACAAGGAGCTCCAGACCAAGATCAACGCCGCGCTCACGAAGATGGTCTCGGACGGCTCCTGGGAGGCGGCCGTGAAGAAGAACCTCGGCCCGGCCAACTACAAGAACGAGCCTGCCCCGAAGATCACCGAAGGCAGCTGATTCCCCGGTGGGGGGGGGGGGGGGGGGGGGGGGGGGGGGGGGGGGGGGGGGGGGGGG
>NZ_JBGWAB010000236.1:0-6276 GCF_041862025.1 Streptomyces sp. AB3(2024) | reverse complement strand
GGTCGGTGGACAGGCCGGCGGCACGCCGCCGGTCGCGCCAGCGCCACTTCAGGGCGAGGCCGCAGAGCATGGCGGCCTCGCTGGAGCCGGTGGTCGAACAGCCCACCGCATCGGCGTCACCACCCTCGCCGGCCGGCGCGTGCCAGAGGTCGGCGAGGATGCTGACGCAGCGCGACTCGATCTCGGCCGTCTGCGGGTACTCGTCCTTGTCGACGATGTTCTTGTCCAGGCACATGTCCATCAGGCGGCGGACCTCGTCGTCGGTCCAGGTGGTGCAGAAGGTGGCCAGGTTCTGCGCGGCGTTGCCGTCCAGGAGCAACTCGTTGCGCAGCAGCTGGAAGACCACGGACGGCGGAGCGGAGAACTGCGGCATCGACCGCTTGGGCAACGCCCGCTCGCTCAGCGGAGAGGCGAAGATGTCGATGGCCGGGTCGGCCGCCTGCTTCTGTACCTTGTGCAGAGCCACCAGTCACCTCACGTGTCAGCCATCCCATCAGACTCGAATGAGACATTACGGACATGGCCACGGCTCGGCATGGGGACGTACGCCATCCCGGGCACGCTGGATGAGTGAGTCCGACGTTCGTGCTGTTCACGACTGCAGCGGAGGATAACCCTCTGGCGCATGTGTGATTGCCGCCTGGACCGACCCTTCCGGCGGCACTGTCGGGGTTCACCGGCGCCCATGTGGCTCTTCGTCGCCGGATCAGGCGACCCCCGAGAATGACGGACGCCTGTGATTGGTCAAGTGCCGCTCCTCCGCTCGGCACTGGATCCGCATCGCCCGCACCCGAGGAGCTGAAGTTGGACAGAGGTCGGGTGGTGCTCGCTCATGCGCAGGGCACCGGCGTGTTCGGCAAGTCGCGCGATGTCAGGGGACTGGGGCCGCGCGGAGGCGCAGGAGAATCCGCCTGTGGAATGCCATGTGAGCACGTGAGTGGCGCCGGGTTCGAAGCCTCGCGGCCTTGTACCACGCACCCGACTCAGTGCGCTCGATGTTCGCAGCACTCTCTCGATACTGATCGGTGGCCGGAGTCGGTATCGGTGACGTGGGGCTCCGTCAAGCGAATGCGTGAAAGGGCAACCTCCATTGCGGGGCGCATGGGCTGGCGCTGCGAACAGCGACCTCCTTCGCAGCCCGCCCTTCGAAACACACGTCCAGGCTCGCGACCCCAGATGACGAGCCGCGCGAAAGGGATTAGCATGAATAGAACACGGACGCAACTGTGGAATCCGCTCTCTGGCCTCAGGTGATGCACCGAGGGTTCGAGAATGCCAGAAGGTCCATGGCCCGACGAGGCCACGTTGACGGCGGATACACGCACATCACATTCATCTGGCGACCGGGAGCCTCCGTGACCGATCGCGCGAGGAGGAAAAACGAACTCGTGCGTCAATGAATGGCAAAACCCGCGAGAAGGGTTCATCATGCAGGCAATCAGAGTGAAGCGGCTCTTCGCCGTATCTGCCATCGGTGTCCTGATGGCCGGTGGCGCGGCGCTCGGCGCCGCAGGTGCCGCCTCGGCGGCTGTACCCACGCATCCCGTCACTTCTGTCACCGTCGTCCACGGCGGCGGCGACGATGACGACAGCGGCTACGGAGGGTACAACGACGACTGGGGCGGAGGATATGACGACGGCTGCTGACGCAGCGAATCACACTGTGTGGTCTGCCGATCCGGCGGGCCGCACAGCGGCGTGCGAGTACCCCACCAACCACCAGGGCGTCATCAACGCCGACACCCGACGGGCGTCCGCTCCAGCTGAGAACGTGACAGGAATATAGCGTCCTCGTATATGAAACCAGGCCGACCGGTTTCTGCGCCGGCTCCAGGCCTCGGCCGGGGAATCCGGCACTCACCCGTAGCCCTCAATTGGACTTGGCCGCCGCCTCGTTGTTCCCCAACCGTGGCGACAACCGAGGAGACGCAGACCCGCAGTCCGTGCGGAACGTCCCGGGCACTCCCTGGTCGCCGAGGAAAGGCGCAGCGACCGGGGGCTTCCGCCCAAAGGCGCACATCGCGATCCCTCCGGCAACCTTCCCAAGGGGAAGCCCTCTTGCCATCAGGCCACCAGCTCGTAGATGCTCCCCGCCGTCAGCCACAGGCCGACAAGCACGGAGATCCTGACGATCAACTGGTCCTGGTGCTGCTCAGTCCAGGTCCGCAGGCCGTTCAACCTGGCCTCCGCCGCTGCCGGCGCGCAGACCTCATACGTTTCCATGGCGACGAGGCTGAGCGTGGCCAGCAGACAGTAGCCGGTCAGTACGAGCCAGTCGGTGAGGGACGAGAGGTTCGCGGCGACGACCGTCGCGGCGTCGGCACCGACCAGCGCCCAAGGCTGTGGCAACCAGGCCAGGCGGCCGTGGCCAGTGAAGCGCCGTCAACCTTGGCGGTCCAGCGCGGCGGGCCGTGCGGGCGGGGCGGCCGACACCGCCGGTACGCGCCATAGAGCACCAGCCCCAAGCCGATGGCGAGTTTCACACACGCAGCCGCGGTAGACGGCGCGGTGTGGCGGGCCGGGGGCTCCCCACCGGTCAACAGCAACACACATGTGATGATCACAACCAGGTTGACGAGCCACGACAAAAGGAACGCCAAGCCCTTGCGGACTCCACGCCGCGAGGAGATCAGCAGGATGAACGCACTGTTGTGCAAAGGCCCCAACGTGATGGCCGTACCGATCACGAGTAGATCGAGGGCCATCAACGCAGTCACTCCAGAAATGTCAAGGCGTCTACCACTTTGGAGCCTGCGGTGGCGCAGGGCGCCAGGCCGATGGGGCCGGAGGCGGACCGGGATCCCCTCGGGATGTCCGGCAGAGCAGCGGAAAGGTAGTGCCTGGCGGAAGCGACGCTAGGCAGACGCAGCTGCTCTGAAACCGGGCACCTGCTGTACCAGGCCGACGGAGCGCAGAGCTCATGAACTTCCTGCGGGTCGGAGGTCGGGCGCACGGGTGCGCCCGAATTGGGCCGTATGGGCAGAAGTCTGCAACGGTCCCACGTGGCTGACGGTGAGGGCCGAAACCTACTGACACCGGAGGCTGGAACCCCTGGCCGGACCGGGATCCCCAGCAGGGCCCCCACCCCGCTTATGCGCTTCACCCGGTTTCGGCGTGCGCGCCGACGTGCGAAACGCCGCAGGAGGCGGAGCCGGACGAGGCGGTCTTCGGGCGGGCTCCCCCGGAGGGAGTTCGGCCGCGCCATGGCGCGGTAGGCCAGTGTGGGTGCCGCTGCCGTATCGCCGAGTGCGCCGGCGGCTCCGCCCGTGGAGTGGGGGTGGGGCACATAGAACGACGCCCGATTGTGACGGCCCGCCACATATGCCGCTGACCTGCGGACTTCTACGTTGTGGCGACACCGATCGTCCCCGCAGACCCCTTGGAAGTGGTGTTCATGGCCTCCCCCGAGACCGCTCCCCCGACCTCCGGATCCATCAAGAGAGTCGTCGCCGCCAGCCTCATCGGAACCACCATCGAGTGGTACGACTTCTTCCTCTACGGATCCGCCGCCGCGCTCGTGTTCAACACGCTGTTCTTCCCCTCCAGCGACCCCCTCGTGGGCACCCTGCTGGCCTTCCTCACCTATGCCGTCGGCTTCGCCGCGCGGCCGCTCGGCGGGATCGTCTTCGGACACTACGGTGACCGGATCGGGCGCAAACGGCTGCTGGTGCTCAGTCTGTTGATGATGGGCGGGGCGACCTTCGCGATCGGGCTGCTGCCGACGCACGCGAGCGTCGGGGTCGGGGCGCCCGTGCTGCTGACCGTGCTGCGCCTGGTGCAGGGGTTCGCGCTGGGCGGGGAGTGGGGCGGGGCGGTGCTGCTGGTCGCCGAGCACGGGGACGACCGGAGCCGGGGTTTCTGGGCCTCCTGGCCGCAGGCCGGAGCGCCCGGCGGGAACCTGCTGGCCACCGGGGTGCTGGCGTTGCTGGCCGCCGTCCAGTCGGACGAGGCCTTCCTCGCCTGGGGCTGGCGGATCCCCTTCCTGCTGTCCGGAGTGCTGGTGGTGATCGGGCTGTGGATCCGCGTGTCGGTCTCCGAGTCGCCCGCCTTCCTGGAGGCGCGGGCCCGGGCCGAGGCCGAGGAGGCCGCGGGGGCGAAGCAGCGGCCGCCGGTGGTCGAGGTGCTGCGCACCGGCCGGCGCGCAGTGCTCACCGCGATCGGTGTCCGGCTAGGCGAGAACGTCTCGTACTACGTCCTCACCGCCTTCCTCCTGGTCTACGTCACCGCCCACCTGCACCTGCCGAAGGCCGACGCCCTGAACGCCGTACTGATCGGCTCGGCCGTCCACTTCCTCGCCATTCCGGCCTGGGGTGCCCTGTCCGACCGGATCGGCCGGCGGGCGGTGACCCTCGTGGGCTCGGTCGGCATGGCGGGCTGGGCGTTCGCCTTCTTCGCCCTGCTGGACTCACGATCGTTCCCCGTGATCGCCGTCGCGGTGACCGCCGGGCTGCTGCTGCACGGGGCGATGTACGGTCCGCAGGCGGCCTTCATCTCGGAGATGTTCGACACCCGGGTCCGCTACTCGGGGGCCTCGATGGGGTCGCAGCTCGCCTCCATCGTGGGCGGGGCGCTGGCCCCGATCATCGCCGTCGAACTCCTCAAGGACTACGGGTCCTCCGTCCCGGTCTCCCTCTACGTGTGCGCGACGGCGCTCGTGACCACCGTGACCGTGCTCTTCGCCCGGGAGACCAGGGGACGCAGCCTCACCCGGTCCGAGTCCGAGTCCGCGTCCGGATCGGGGTCGGGGCCCGGTTCAGGGGCCGCCCCCGTCCGGGCCGGCCTCGGCGGCTGACGGCGCCCGCACCCGCGCCGTTAAGCTCACCGGCATGACGGACCCCACCGCCGGACGGACCGCCCTGCGCGACCTGCTCGGGCTGCTGGCCCGGGGCGCGCCGGCGGAGGACTTCGCGCGGGCGGCCACGGCCGCCCGCTCCGCCGGTGCGGACGCCGGGGAGCTGGCGGCCGTGGAGGAGGCCACGGCGGTGGCACTGGAGGTGCACCGGACGCTGCTGCAGCACCGCACGCGCGAGGCGGAGCTGACCGCGCTGTTCGACACGGCGGGTGACCTCGCGGCGCTGCGGGACCTGGACGCGGTGCTGCGGGCGATCACGCACCGGGCCAAGCAGCTGCTGCATACCGACGTCACCTACCTCTCGCTCATCGACGAGGCGGCGGGCGACACCTTCATGCGGGTCACCGAAGGTTCGGTGTCGGCCGCCTTCCAGCAACTGCGGCTGGGGATGGGCGAGGGGCTGGGCGGGCTCGTGGCCCAGACCTCCCGCCCGTACGCGACCGGGGACTACCAGAGCGACCCCCGCTTCCGGCACACCGGTCCCATCGACAGCGCCGTCGCCGAGGAGGACCTGCGGGCGATCCTGGGGGTGCCGTTGCGGCTGGGCCCGAGGGTGATCGGGGTGCTGTTCGCCGCCGACCGCAGCCCGCGCGCGTTCTCCGCGCGCGAGGTGGCCCTGCTGTCCTCGCTCGCCGACCACGCCGCGATCGCCATCGACGGCGCCCGGCTGCTGGAGGAGACGCGTCAGGCCCTGGCCGAGCTGAACGCCGCGTCGCGCACCATCCGGGAGAACAGTGACGCGCTGCGGCGGGCCGAGCAGGCGCACGACCGGCTGACCGGTCTCGTACTGCGCGGCGGGGACATCACCGAGGTCGCGGCGGCGATCGGCACCCTCCTCGACGGCGGCACGCTGATCCACGACGCGGACGGCGTGGAGCTGGCCCGCGTACGGTCGGACCCGCGGCCGCCGACCGCCCGGGCCGTGGTCGCGTCGCGGAGCGGCGGGCGGGCGGTGCCCCTGGAGGGGACCTGGGTGTGCGCGGTGCTGGCCGGCCCGGAGCTCCTGGGCAGTGTCACCCTCACCGGCCGGGCCGGTCTCGACGACGCCGGACGGCGCCTGTTCGAGCGTGCCGCGATGGTCACGGCGCTGCTGCTGCTCCTGCGTCGTTCGGTGGCGGAGACCGAGGACCGGATACGCGGGGAGCTGCTGGGCGACCTGCTCAGCCCGTCGGCGGATCCAGCGGGACTGGCGGTGCGGGCCCGTCGGCTGGGGGTGGACCTCGGGCGTCCGCACGCCCTCTTCGTCCTGCACAGCGCGGCGGCCCCGCGCCCGCGGCTGCTCGCCGCGGCGGCCCACCGGGCCCGTGAGCGGCGGGGTCTGGCGGGGGTGCACCACGACCACGTCGTGCTGCTGGCGCCCTCGGACTCCGGGGGGGCGGACGCCCCGGCGCTGGCCGCCGCGCTCGGGCGGGCGGTGGGCGGCC
>NZ_JBGWAB010000235.1:0-6376 GCF_041862025.1 Streptomyces sp. AB3(2024) | reverse complement strand
GCGACCAGCCCCGCCCCCCCCCCGCCGCGCGGGCGCGGGGGGGGGGGGGGGCGGGGGCGGGCCCCGGCGCCGTGCACGGACGGGCGGGGCGGAGGTCAGGCCGCGAGGCCGAGGGCCGCCATCCGCTTGGTGTGGGCCTTGGTGATGCGGGTGAACATCTCGCCGACGGCCGCCAGGTCGAAGCCGGCCGCCATCCCGTCGACGCCGCCGACCAGCATGGTGGAGAGCGCGTCGCGCTCGGCGACCACGCGCTGGGCCTGCGAGAGGGCCTCGCCCATCAGGCGGCGGGCCCACAGCGCGAGCCGGCCGCCGCAGCGCGGGTCGGCCTCGATCGCGGCGCGGACCTTCTCGACGGCGAAGCCGCCGTGGCCGGTGTCGTCGAGGACGCCGACGACCAGGGCGCGGGTGTCGGTGTCGAGGTGGCTGGCGACCTCGCGGTAGAAGTCGCTGGCGATGGAGTCGCCGACGTAGGCCTTGACCAGACCCTCCAGCCAGTCGGAGGGCGCGGTCTGGCGGTGGAAGTCGTCCACGCCCTTGGCGAAGGGCTCCATCGCCGCGGTCGGCTCGGCGTCGATCGCCGAGAGCCGGTCGCGCAGCCGCTCGAAGTGGTGGAATTCGGCGGAGGCCATCTTCGCGAGCTCGGCCTTGTCGCCCAGGGTGGGGGCGAGCTTCGCGTCCTCGGCGAGACGCTCGAAGGCCGCGAGTTCCCCGTACGCCAGCGCGCCGAGCAGGTCCACCACGGCGGCGCGGTACTGGGGCGAAGCCGAGGCGGTCGCCCAGTCCTGGGCGGCGATGCCCTGCGCGCCGTCGGACGCGCCGTCGTCGGCGGGAGATGCGTTTTCTACGGTCGACATGCTCCGCACAATAGCCCGCCGAAAGGCACCACGAACCACCTGCTCAGTCCACGTAAACGCGCCTACCCGGTGAATTCACCCGACACACCTGCGCGATTCCGGGGTACAGTGGTAATGCGCCTGCCGGAATACTCGGCGGGCCATCCGAATGAGGATGCCCGGTCGGTGGCCCGATCGGCTCCAACCCGACCGCCCTCTGTGCGGTGTGTACGTCCATGCGTACCACCTCCGCACGAGGGGCCCCCTCAGCGGCACGAGCGCTTGAGCGAAGGCTAGTGGTCCCGCGCAGCTTCGTACGACCCGCCCGAACCTGGGTGGGCGCAGTACTGCAAGCCCGGCACGGTACGACCCCCCTCGCCGCCTCGCGCCGCGTCTCACAGAAGAGGCAGCACCCTGACTACGTTCCGAGACCTCGGGATCTTTCCCGAGACGGCCGAGGCCCTTGAAGCCGTCGGCATCGTGTCCCCCTTCCCGATCCAGGAGATGACCCTCCCCGTCGCCCTCTCCGGCACGGACGTCATCGGCCAGGCCAAGACCGGCACCGGCAAGACGCTGGGCTTCGGCCTCCCCCTGCTGGAGCGGGTCGTCGTCCCCGCGGACGTCGAGGCCGGCCGGGCAACGCCCGAGCAGCTGACCGACGCTCCGCAGGCCCTCGTGGTGGTTCCCACCCGCGAGCTGTGCACCCAGGTCACCAACGACCTCCTGACCGCGGGCAAGGTCCGCAACGTCCGCGTCCTCGCCATATACGGCGGCCGCGCGTACGAGCCCCAGGTCGAGGCGCTCAAGAAGGGCGTCGACGTGATCGTCGGCACCCCGGGCCGCCTCCTGGACCTGGCCGGGCAGAAGAAGCTCGACCTCTCCCGCGTCAAGGCCCTCGTCCTGGACGAGGCCGACGAGATGCTCGACCTGGGCTTCCTGCCCGACGTCGAGAAGATCATGGGCTACCTGCCCGCGAAGCGTCAGACGATGCTGTTCTCGGCCACCATGCCGGGCGCCGTCATCGGACTGGCCCGCCGGTACATGACCCAGCCGACGCACATCCGCGCCGTCTCCGAGGACGGCGAGGGCGCGACCGTCGCCAACATCAAGCAGCACGTCTTCCGTGCGCACAACATGGACAAGCCGGAGCTGGTCTCCCGCATCCTGCAGGCCGAGGGCCGTGGCCTGGCCATGATCTTCTGCCGTACCAAGCGCACGGCGGCCGACATCGCCGAGCAGCTGGAGAAGCGCGGCTTCGCCTCCGGCGCCGTCCACGGCGACCTGGGCCAGGGCGCGCGCGAGCAGGCCCTGCGCGCGTTCCGCAACGGCAAGGTCGACGTGCTGGTGTGCACCGACGTGGCCGCGCGCGGCATCGACGTCGAGGGCGTGACCCACGTCATCAACTACCAGACGCCCGAGGACGAGAAGACCTTCCTGCACCGCGTGGGCCGCACCGGCCGCGCGGGCAACAAGGGCACAGCCGTCACCCTGGTCGACTGGGACGACATCCCGCGCTGGCAGCTGATCAACAAGGCGCTGGAGCTCGACTTCCACGAGCCCGAGGAGACGTACTCCACGTCCCCGCACCTGTACGAGCTGCTGAACATCCCGGCCGGCACCAAGGGCATCCTGCCGCGTGCCGAGCGCGTGCGGGCCGGCCTGAAGGCCGAGCAGCTCGAAGACCTCGGCGAGACCGGCGGACGCGGTGGCCGTGGCGGCCGCGGCGCCGCCGCTGCCGCGGTGGTCACCGAGGAGCGTCCGCCGCGTACCCGTACGCCGCGCCAGCGCCGCCGCACCCGCGGTGGCGAGGATCTGGGCGACACGGCCGTGGCCGCCCCCGCGGCGGCTCCGGCCGCCGAGGCCCCCTCCGCTCCGGCCGCGCCCGCCGTCGACGAGCCGCGCCGCCCGCGCCGCCGCCGCACCCGGGTCGCCGCTCCGGCCGTGGTGGCCGAGGCCGCCGTGGTCGAGGCCCCCGTGGCTCCGGCCGTCGTGGTCCAGGCCCCCGTGGTCGAGGAGCCCGTGGCTCCGGCCGTCGTCGAGGTCCCGGCTCCGGCCGTGTCCGAGGAGACGCCGGTCAAGCCGAAGCGCACCCGGACCCGCAAGCCCACCCAGACCCCGGTCGCGCCGCTCGCCACCGCCACCCTCGTGGTGGAGGAGGCGCCGGTGAAGGTGCGTCGTCCCCGTAAGGTCGCCGCTCCCGCCGTGGACGAGCCGGACTTCCAGATGGCCCCGCCGGTGGAGCCCGTCAAGGCCCGCCGCACCACCCGGGCTCCGCGCAAGGCCGTCGAGGCGCCCGCCGCCGCGGTGACCGAGGAGGCCCCCGCCAAGCCCAAGCGCACCCGGACCCGCAAGGCCGCCGAGGCCGCTCCGGTCGCCGAGGCCGCCGCCGAGGCTCCCGCGAAGCCGAAGCGCACCCGGACCCGCAAGGTCGCCGAGGCCGCTCCGGAGGCGTAGGGCTCACACCCGTACGACGGCCCCGGTCCCCTTCCCAGGGGGCCGGGGCCGTCCTCGTACCCGGACGTACGGGCCGGTAACCTCGGGGCCATGAGCAAGCCGCCGCGCCTCACCCTGCCGCCCGCCGCCCGCGCGTACCGCCTGACGACCGCCCGCGGCGAGTTCGCCGCACACGAGGCCGGTGAGCCCCTGCGCGGCACCGTCCTCCTGCTCCCCGGGTTCACCGGCAGCAAGGAGGACTTCATCGCCCTGCTGGAACCCCTGGCCGCGGCCGGCTACCGGGTCGTCGCCGTCGACGGGCGCGGCCAGTACCAGAGCCCGGGGCCGCGCGAGGAGTCCGCGTACGGGCTCCAGGAGCTGGGCCGGGACGTCCTGGCGCAGGCCGCGGCGCTCGGCGGGGGGCCGCTGCACCTGGTCGGCCACTCCCTGGGCGGCCTCGTCGCCCGCGCGGCGGTGCTGCGCGACGCCTCCCCCTTCACCTCCCTCACGCTGATGAGCAGCGGGCCGGGCGCGATCGCCGAGGAACAGCGGGCGCGCACGAAGCTGCTGGTCGCGGCCTTGGAGGCGATGCGGGAGGACATGCCGGGGGTGTGGGAGGCGATGCGGGCCCACGATCCCGAGGACGCGGTCCCCGACGCCCCGGAGCTGGCGGAGTTCCTGCGCGAGCGCTGGCTGGGCACCGTACCGGAGCAGCTGATCGCCACGGGGCGGGTGCTGATCTCGGAGCCGGACCGGGTGGCGGAGCTGGCGGCGGTGGCGCTGCCGAAGCTGGTCCTGTCGGGGACGGTCGACTACGCCTGGCCGGTGCCGCTGATGGACGAGATGGCCGTCCGGCTGGGCGCTTCCCGGGTCCTGGTGGAAGCCGCCGAACACTCCCCGAACGCCGAGAACCCGCAGGTCACAGCCGACTCTCTAGTGATCTTTTGGCGATCCTTGAGCGCTCGGTAGTTAGCTAAGGAAAAAATTTCCTTAGCGTAGGGAATGTTTCTGGTGCGCCACCCGTTGAACCCTTCGCAAGGAGAACACCGACGAAGGGAGAAGCCATGCGCTTCGAGATTCTGCGCCTGAACGACGTCGACGGGTCCGCCGTGGACAGCACCGTCGTGGACGCGGCCTCCGTCAACCGGATCGTGCAGCAGGCCGCCGCGGTGGGCCAGCGCATTCTCATCCGACCGGCCGAGACGGCGTCCTCCTGATGCTTTCGACGACGCCCCCGCACCGAGGACGGTGCGGGGGCGTTCGCATGCGGTCTCAGGCTCCGTGGACGACCTGGAGCACACCGTTGATGATCTGCTGGACGGCGATGGCCGACAGCATCATGCCCGCGAGGCGGGTGACCAGGACGACGCCGCCGTCCTTGATGATCCGGATGATCACGAGCGAGTAGCGCATGGTCAGCCACAGCACCACGTGCATGGCGATGATCGCGCACCACACGGAGACCTGGCCGGTGAAGCCGTCGGCCTTCTGCACGGCCAGGATCACGGACACGATCGCACCGGGACCGGCCAGCAGCGGCATGCCCAGCGGGACGAGGGCGACGTTGACGTCCTTGGTCTGCTTGGGCTCGTCCGTCTTGCCCGTGAGCAGGTCGAGCGCGATGAGCAGGAGCAGCAGACCGCCCGCGATCATCAGCGCCGGGACGGAGACGTGCAGGTAGTCCAGGATCTGCTGGCCGCAGATGCCGAAGACGGCGATGACCCCGAAGGCCACGCAGACGGCCTGCCAGGCCATGCGGCGCTGGACCTTGGCGGCGCGCCCCGAGGTCAGGGCGAGGAAGATCGGCGTGATCCCCGGGGGGTCCATAATCACAAAAAGCGTGAGAAAAAGGGATCCGAAGACGGCGAAATCAAACACAGTGATGCCTTGCAGGTGAGGGGTGTTACGAAAAGAGGGTGTGGGGAGGGGCCGCGCGCAGCTCAGGCGCGGGCGGCGGATCCGCCGGCGCCCGGAACGGGGAAGGCCCCGGTGGCGCGGCGCGTGATCTCGCCGTAGATCTCGGGGTCTGTCGTGTACTCCCCGAGGCGGCAGGTCTTGCGGCTGCCGTGGTAGTCGCTGGACCCGGTGGTCAGCAGGCCGAGGTCGGCCGCGAGGCCGCGCAGCCGGTCGCGGGTGGCGGCGTCGTGGTCCATGTGGTCCACCTCGATGCCGTCCAGGCCTGCCGCCGCGAGGGCGGCGATCGCCGACTCGGGCACGCACTCGCCGCGCTTGACGGCGGCGGGGTGCGCGAAGACGGTGACCCCGCCGGCCGCCTTGACCAGGCGGATGGCGTCGAAGGGGTCGAGCTCGTGCTTCTCGGCGTAGGCACGGCCGCCGTCGGCGAGCCAGTCCGCGGTGAACGCGTCGGAGACGGTGGGCACCACGCCGAGCTCGACCATGGCGGTGGCTATGTGCGGGCGCCCCACGGAGCCTGCACCGGCGATCCGGGCCACCTGCTCCCAGGTGACGTCCACACCGAGCGCCCGGAGCTTGCCGACCATGGCCTGCGCGCGGGGGGTGCGGTCGTCGCGCACGAGCTCGCGCTCACGGGAGAGCTCGGGCTCCCGCGGGTCGAAGAGGTACGCGAGCAAGTGCATCCCGACCCCGTCGAGACGGCAGGACAACTCGGCGCCGGTCACGAGGGTGAGACCGGGCGGCAGGGCCGCGATGGCCTCGGCGTATCCCCCGACGGTGTCGTGGTCGGTCAGCGCGACGACGTCCAGCCCGGCCGCGGCGGCGTTGGCGACCAGCTCGGCGGGGGTGTCGGTGCCGTCGGAGGCCGTGGAGTGGGTGTGCAGATCGATGCGCACAGCCGAGCTCCAGGGTTTTGACGGACGGGGACACTCCAGAGTACCCGTGCCCTGGCCGGGCGGTTGCCGTGTGCCGTGGCCGGTGCCCGGCCGTCGGGTGGGTTGCCGCTGCGCGGGGCTGTCCCCTACCCGCCCTTCCACCGTTCCCGCCTCAGTCGCCGGCGCGGCTCACTGCACGGCGCTCCGCGCCCGCGCCTCAAACGCCGGCGGGGCGGGAAGAACCACCCCCGCGGGGGTTTGCGGCGCGGGGGTCCGGGGGCGGAGCCCCCGAAGGGTCCGGGCGGAGCCCGGGGAACGGGG
>NZ_JBGWAB010000234.1:0-6553 GCF_041862025.1 Streptomyces sp. AB3(2024) | reverse complement strand
CCCGCGGGGGCCGTGTCCGCGCCGGTGGGGTCGGGGCCGACCGGGCCGGTGGCCGGCGGGCGGCCGACCAGCGCCGCCAGCGCTCCCGCCGAGCCCGCCCGTAGAACCGTCCTGCGCGCCACCCGCACCCCGACCACCCGTCCCGTGTCCGTCGTCCGTCCGACTGCCCGCCAGGCAGCCAAACGATCAAGACCGGGTCCGGCAACGGCCTCGCCCCGGCGGGCCGTACGTCCGCCGGGGCGAGGGGCCCGTGGTGCGTCAGGAGATGCGCATGTTCGCCATCATGCCCATGGCCCCGTGGTCGAACAGGTGGCAGTGGTAGACGTAGGTGCCACGGTAGCCGGTGAAGGTGGCCTGGAGCTTCACCGTTTCGCCCGGCTTGAGCGGGACGGTGTCCTTCAGGCCCGTCTCGGAGCCGGCGGTGACCGGCTGCCCGTTCCGCTCCAGCACCCTGAACTGCACGAGGTGCATGTGGAAGTTGTGCGGGGCGAACTGGTTGGAGTTCTTCACGGTCCAGATCTCGGTGGCACCGTAGGCGATCTCGGTGTCGATCCGGTCCATGTCGTACGTCTTGCCGTTGATGTACGCCTGGCTGCCGGGGCTGCCGGTCTCGTCCATCTTCATGTCGAAGCTGCGGTTGACGCTCGCGGCGGGCAGCGGCGGGAGGGTGCGCAGGGTGTCCGGGACGACGCTGTCGTCCCGCGCGGTGCGGGTGACCCGGAACTGGATCACCTTGCCGACCACGTCGGCCGATTCGAAGGGGGCGACGTCCTTGTTGACCAGTTCGATGGTGGTCCCGACCGGGTAGCGGGAGAAGTCGATGACGACGTCGGCGCGCTCGCCCGGACTGATCGCGACGGTGTCGGTGCGGTGCGGGGCGGGGAGCAGGCCGCCGTCCGTGCCGATCTGGACGATCTCGGAGCCGTCGGCGAGGCGGAGGGCGAAGAACCGCTGGTTGGCCGTGTTGGTGAGGCGGAAGCGGTACTTGCGGGCCGCGACCTCGAAGTACGGCCAGGCCCTGCCGTTGGCGAGGATGACGTTGCGGTGCTTGAAGTCGCCCATCTCGTAGATGAGTTCGCCGTTCTGCGCGAAGCGGGCGTCGCGCAGTGAGACCGGGACGTCGTAGGCGCCGGAGGGCAGGCGCAGGCGGCGCTCGATGTCGTCGGTGAGGACGTAGGTGCCCGTCATGCCCCGGAAGACGTTCTCCGACTCCATGTGGTGGGCGTGGTCGTGGAACCACAGGTTCGCGTGCGGCTGTGTGTTGGGGTACGTGTACGTCTTGGTGCCGCCGTCCGGCTCGATCAGGTCCATCGGCGAGCCGTCGCTGTCCTGCGGCACGTGGGCCCCGTGCAGGTGGATCGAGGTGGGGACGGAGAGGGAGTTGGTCTGGCGGACCACGACCCGGCGGCCGGACTCGGCCTTGATGACGGGGCCGGGGAAGGATCCGTTGAAGGTGCGCAGCCGGGTGGTCAGGCCGGGCACGATCTCCTTCGAAGCCTCCTTCAGGTTCATCCGGTAGTAGCTGGTGGTGCTCGTCGTCAGGTACGGCTGGAGGACGGGGGCGAGCGGCATGCTCCGGGTGAACTTGGCTATGCCCGCGGCGTCGAGCTCGGCCGCGGGGGCGGGGGGCTCGGTGGCGACCGCGTTCACGACCGGCAGCAGCATCCCGCCCGTGCCGACGATGCTGGTGGCGGCCACGCCTGCCCTGAGTGCGGTCCGTCGAGTGATCACTGTTCCCCCGTGGGTGGTTGCCCGGCGGCTCGCGGCCGCGCGGCCGGCCGCGTGGGTACGCGGTTGTGGACGCGGGAAGCTTGTTCGATCACGGTTGTGCCGCGCTCGTGCGGCCGTGGGGCCACCGACCTGTTCCGCTGGAGCCGCGGAATGCGGGCCGGGCGGACCGGGTACGGGGTCCGGGCCGCGGACCGTTGGGCCGTTCGGGCGACAGTGCGGGTGTCCTGCGCGGCAGGAGCGGTAGCGTCCACGCCGTGGCGCCCCGGCCGGGTCATATTGACTGAACGGCGCGCCGAGTGCGCGACGCGACCTGCTTCATGACGCTTCATCACTGTGGAGGCCATGCGTGATGCGTATCCGGTCCGTTCTGGTGGCCACCGCCCTGCTGGCGACCCTGTCGCCCGCCGCGTACGGGCGGCCCGCCACGGGCGGGCCCCTCTCCTTCGACGGGCAACCGGCTCACGACGTGGCCCTGTACGGGATCGAGGGGTCCGGGACGACGGGGCACGCGGGGGCCCAGGAGTTCGTCTCCGACGGCTCCCGGCTGACGCGGGTGAGCCTGTACCTGAGCAGCCGTGCCGGGACGGGGACGGTGGACGTACAGGTCCGCGGCGTCCGCGACGACCCCGCCTCCGCGGTGGCGTCCGCCCGGGTCGACCTCGCGGGGCTGGGCGGACCGGGCGCCGGCTGGGTGGAGGTCCCGCTGGAGGCCGTGCTGCGGCCGGGCGCCACGTACTACCTCTTCGCTCAGGCCGCCACGGCCGGGGGGCGGCCGGTCGTCTGGCACGGCACCCGCGCGGAGTCGCCGGGCGCTCCGGCCGCCTCGCGGTACGACGAGGAGCTGGGCGGCTGGCAGGAGGACGGGGGGCGACTCGCGTTCTACGTGAACCCCGAGGGCGGCGAGCGGTGCGGGGAGACCGAGGCCTGCTTCGTACCGGACACGATGCGACGCGCGCGGACCGCCGGGCTGCTCACCGACGGAAAGGCGGTGGAGGCCGTCGACCCGGCCTTCGCGGTCGGCGCCCACTACGTGGAGGGCAGCAACGTGCTGGCGCTGCCGTCGGGCCGGTGGCGCTACCTCCCGTCGGGTGCGGCGACGTCGCGCGTCGTGGCGGCGGACGACCCGGGCGCCCTGGCCCAGATCGCCGAGTCCCGGCGCTGGCTGGCCTCCGGCGTGGTCCCGGGTTCGGCCGGCGCGCGGCGGGCGGGCGCGGAGCGGGCGCTGCTGTCGATGCGGGCGCTGCTGCGTCCCAACGGGGCCTTCGCGGCGGCCTGGTCGCCCTTCTGGGACTTCTCCTGGCCGCGTGACTCGGCCTTCGCCGCGGCCGCCTTCGCGCACACCGGCCATGACGAGGAGGCGTACCGGATCCTGCGGTACAACGCGGCCACGCAGCGGGCGGACGGCACCTGGGAGGCCCGCACCCGCCTGGACGGCTCCGGGCCGCCCGACACCCGGACCTGGCAGCTCGACGCCAACGGCTGGGTGCCCTGGGCCACCTGGCAGTGGTACCGGGCGGCACCGGCGGCGGACCGCGACGAGCGGCTGCGCGCGCTCTACCCGGCGATCTCCAGGGCCGCCGACCACACGTCCGGGTCCCTGGACGCGGAGGGGCTGCCGCCGGCCTCCCCCGACTACTGGGAACTGCCCACCGACACCGCCAACATCGGTACGGCCGCTCCCCTGCTGGCGGGGCTGAACGCCGCGGCCGACCTGGCGGCCGGCCTCGGTCGGGAGGAGGACGCGCGGCGGTGGGCTCAGGCCGCGGGGCGGCTGGAGGCGGGGATCGCGAAGCGGTTCGCGCCGCTCGGCTACCCGCGCACCGTCGACGGGCTCCACGGCCGCGACAGCGCCGCCGCGTTCATGGCTCCACCCTTCAACACCGCTCCCGCCGCTCTGCCCGCCGCCCTCGACGACACCTACCGGGCCCTGCTGCGCCCCAACGGCGGTCTGGTCCCGGGGAACGACCCCGACGCGCCGTGGGGGAACGTCTCCTGGACGGCGAGCACGTCCTTCTTCGCGCTGGCCTGGTCGACCACGGGCCGGCGGGACAAGGGCGGCGCGGTGCTGGACTGGGTGCTGTCGCGGCGCAACCTGCTCGGCGAGCTGCCCGAGACGGTGGACGAGCAGGGCCTGCCGAAGGCCGTGGTGCCGCTGGGCTGGACGGACGCGCTGGTGCTGCTCACCCTCCTGCAGCAGGACGGCATGACGCTGCCGACCCCGCCGCGGCGCTGACGGCACGGCCGCCGCTCGCGCGCCGGTCCCCGATGGTGAGTGCGCCCGGCGGGCGGGTGGCTGCGGGCGGGAGCGTCAGGGGGCGGCGGCCGGGGGTCAGGGACCCGAGGACGCGAGGGCCGCGGGCCCCGGTGCAGTCGGGTGCGTTGCCGGGGAGGCCGTGGACGGTGAGGAAGCCGAGGACGGCGAAGGCGTACGCCTCCTTCGCGGCGGCGGGCAGACCGAGCGCGTCCGAGGTGAGCAGGGCGGTGCCCGGGGGCAGTTCCGCGCGCAGGGCCGCCATCAGGGCGGGGTTGCGGGTGCCGCCGCCGGAGGCGATGACCTCGGTGGCGCCCAGGGGCCGCAGGGCGTCGGCGACGGTCCGGGCGGTGAGCCGGGTGAGGGTGGCGAGGACGTCCTGCGGCGGGAGGCCGGGGCAGGGGGCCAGGGCGGCGCGCAGGTGGCCGGGGTGGAAGAGCTCCTTGCCGGTGGTCTTGGGGGCGGGCAGCCGGTAGTACGGCTCGTCGAGGAGCCGGCGCAGCAGGGGCGCGTGGACCCGGCCGGCGGCGGCGAGGGCGCCGTCCGCGTCGTGGTCGAGCCGCCCGGCGGTGAGTTCGCGTACGGCGGCGTCGAGGAGGGCGTTGCCGGGGCCGGTGTCGAAGGCCACGGGCGGGCCGGCCGGCGGGAGGACGGTGAGGTTGGCGATCCCGCCGATGTTCAGGGCGGCGGGGACGCCGGGACGGCCGCGCAGCAGCATCAGGTCGACGAGGGCGACCAGCGGGGCGCCCTGGCCGCCGGCGGCGACGTCGCGGGGCCGGAAGTCGCTGACGACGGGGCAGCCGGTGGCCTCGGCGATCCAGGCCGGGCTGCCGATCTGCAGGGTGCCGTGCACCCGGCCGGCGTCCGCCCAGTGGAAGACGGTCTGCCCGTGCGAGGCCATCAGCTCGGCGCGTCCGGCGCACAGTTCGCGGTCGGCGCGGACGGCCAGCGCGGCGAAGGCCTGTCCGATGCGGGTGTCGAGGCGGCACACGTCGGCCAGGGTGGTGGGGGCGGGCGGCAGGGCGGCGGCGAGGGCGGCCCGCAGGGTGTCCTCGTAGGGGGCGCTGACCATGCCGAGCGGGACCAGGCGCAGGGTGCCGCCCGCGTCGAGGGCGATGTCTGCGGCGGCGGCGTCGACGGCGTCGCACGAGGTGCCGGACATCAGGCCGACGACCCTCACCGCAGCGGTCCCCGGTGGTCGTCGCCGCGCAGGCCGGCCAGGGCGAGGGCGCTGAGGGCGCAGAGGCCGCCGGCGTAGTAGGCCGGGACGTCGGGGTCGCCCGTGGCGGCGGTCAGAGCGGTGACGATCAGGCCCGCGCAGCCGGAGAAGACGGCGTTGGCGAGGGCGTGGGCGAGTCCGAGCCCGGTGCAGCGCACGGCGGAGGGGAACATCTCGGCGAGCATGGCGGGGCCGGGGCCGGCGAGCAGCCCGACCGTGGCGCCCGCGGCGAGCAGGGCGGCCGCCTTGGCGGGCGCGGCGGCGGCCGGGTCCCGCAGGAGGTGCAGGAGCGGGAGCGCGCACAGGGCCACGGCGAGGGCGCCGCCGAGCATGACGGGGCGGCGGCCGACGCGGTCGCTGAGCCGGCCGGCGGGGAGGATCGAGGCGGCGAAGCCGAGGTTGGCGAGGGTGGTGGCGATCAGTGCCTCCCGGAAGGACGCGCCGAGGGTGGACTGGAGGTAGGACGGGAGGACGACGAGGAAGGTGTACCCGGCCGCCGACCAGCCCATGATCCGCCCGACGCCGAGCACCACGGCCCGCGCCGTGCCGATGCCCGGGGCGGGTGCGGGGTCCGGGGCGGGTACGGGTTCCGGGGCGGGTACGGGTTCCGGGGCGGGTACGGGTTCCCGAGTACGTACGGGTTCCCGTGCGCGTACGGGTTCGGCGGCGGGGGTGCGGGGTTCGGGGAGGGCGGTGCGCAGGGCGAGGGCGGTCAGGCCGAGCGGGAGGGCCAGCAGGAACGGGATCCGCCAGCCCCACCCGGACAGGGCAGCCGGGGGGAGCAGCGAGGCCGTCAGGGCGGTGGCCGCGGCTCCGGCGAGCAGGCCGAGGGCGACGGTGAAGGACTGCCAGGCCCCGTACCGGCCGCGCCTGCCCGGGGGCGCGTGCTCGGTCATCAGGGCCACCGCGCCGCCGAACTCCCCGCCGGCGCACAGGCCTTGTACCGCGCGCAGCAGGACGAGCAGCCAGGGGGCGACGGCGCCCGCCGTCGCCCGGTCGGGGAGCAGACCGATCAGGGTGGTGGCGAGGGTCATCAGGGCGATCACGAGGACCAGCGCGGGGCGGCGCCCGGCCCGGTCGGCGAGGCGGCCGAAGAGGAAGGCCCCGGCGGGCCGGAAGAAGAAGGCCACGGCGAAGGAGGCGTAGGCGGCCAGGAGCGGGGCGGCCGGGTCCGTGCCCGCCGTGCCCGGGGTGAAGAAGCGGTCAGCGATGACGGTGGCGAAGCAGCCGTACACGCCGAACTCGTACCACTCGACGAAGTTCCCGGCCGCTCCGGCCAGCAGCGCCCGGCGCGGCGGGACGGCCCGGCCGGTGGGCCCGGTGGCGGGGGGAGCGGCGGGCGGGCCGGGCGC
>NZ_JBGWAB010000233.1:0-6615 GCF_041862025.1 Streptomyces sp. AB3(2024) | reverse complement strand
CGCCGTCGCCGCCGACTCCAGCTGATCGGCGAAGAAATCACTGTCCGTCTTCACCGGCTTCGTCGTCGCGAACAACTGCGCCGCCTCCGGCGCCGAGTAGAACGCCGACAGGCCCTGGAACTCGGAGTCCACGTTCGATCCGGCATCACGGAAGGTACCCGCCGCCGTCGTGATCGCGTTCTTGTCCTGCTCCAACGCCTCAAGGTCACCCGTGAACTGCGGAATCGTGCACGGATTGATCGGAACGTGATCCGTCACTTCTGCTCCGCCCCCGGAAGGTCGATCTTCGGCTCCTTCAGCGCCTCGTTCTGGGCGTTCTGAGCCTGTTCGATGTTTCCGTGCACATACGCCGTCGTGGCCTTGATCGCACCGTTCAGCGAAGCCTCCGTGCGCGCGCTGATGTACGCGATACGGGTCGCGTGGGAGGCCATGAGCTCACCCAGCGCGCCCGCGATCGGGCCCATGCCGCCGCCCTCGCCCGCGGTGCTGCCGCCCTCGGTGACCGTGCCGGCGTGCTTGGCCGCCTCCGGCAGCTCCGTCTGGAGCGACTTGCCCGCCGTCTGGAAGCCCCCCGCGGCCGTGATCGTCTTGTTGACGACCCCCTGCACGCCGGACGGCTTGATGTCCCAGTCCATGACCTACCCCCGTGTCCCCGTGTCCCCGTGATCCGTCCCGCCCGGCGTCAGCCGATGCCGTCGACCGCCGCCTTGGCCTTCTGCAGCGTGGCCTGCGCGGTCGAGTCGTTCTGCTCCAGCGTGCTGCGCACGAGGCGGATGATGTCGCGCACCTCGTTGGCCGCCCGGTTCCAGCGGACTTCCTTGCCGTGGTACTCGTCCGAGACGCCGTCGGCCGTGAACTCGGACATCGCCGCCTTCACCGCCGCGTCACGGTCGCCGAGCACCCGCTCCAAATGGCCGATGATCCCGCCGAGTCCGCCCTGTACCTCCACGGAGGCGGCGATGTCGTACGAGGTGCGGTCCTGGTTCTGTCCCATGTCTGATCGATCCCCCGGTCTCAGCGCGCGCCGAAGCGAGCGGCGTCGAAGTTGGCGGAGCCCATGTTCTGGTGGGCGTTGTCACCCTGCTCGTGGTCACCGGTGGTGAAGGAGGTGTCCATGCCCTGCTGACCGCCGATGATGGCCCGCAGCGAGCCGTTCAGCTCCGCGGTGATGGCGTCCGAGCGCCGCTTGAAAGAGTCGAACGCGGACCGGCCGACACCGTTGAACTTGCCCTCCAGCGGGTCCGCCGCCGCGATCAGCAGCTTGATCAGCGTGCCGAGGTCGTCGCTGGAGCCGCCCGTGGCCTTGCCCAGCTCGGACAGCGTGGTGCTGCCCATGTCGAACTTCATTCACCCACCCCTGACGTGTTGCGCCGTCACTTGCGTCCATACCTGTCTACCGAAGGGACGTTGCGAACACAAACACGGTTTCAGCTGGCCTGAACGTATGTCCGAAAATTGCCCCTCGGCTGGATCCCAGCCCTCCAACAGCCTTTTCCGCACCGGTTGTACGGTGTCGGTCACATCAGGTCATCCAGCGGTCCGGCCGGGCCGCCGCCCGGGAAGTGCGGGAGCGGACCGCCTGCGCGTCCAGCAGCGCGGCGGCCTCCTCGGCACCCCGCAGGCGGGCCGTGACCGTACCGTTCGCGCCGGTGTCCACATGCAGGTCGGCCACCCCCCAAACCCGCTCCCACGGGCCCTGGGAGAGACGTACGCTCTGCACCTTCGCGTGCGGAACGATCTCCGTACGCCGGCACAGCCGCCCGTGCCGGGCCGCGAACAGCTGCTCCGAAACGGCCAGGCCGTACCCCTTCCACCACACCGGCACCACCCACCGCGAGCCCGCACGCGGGGACGGGGCGAAGGCCAGGGCCACCGGGTCCGCGCCCGGCAGCACCCGGGCGATCACGGCATGGGCGGCGGCCCGGGTCGCCACCGGCACCAGCACCCCGTTCTTCGAGCCCGCCACGGCCAGCTCCACCCGGACCCAGCCGCGCCGCCGCCACAGCAGCGGCTCCACGATGCGTACGGTCTGCACCCGCCCCGGCGGCACCGTCTCGTGCTCCCGGTCCAGCAGCCCGTGGTCCAGCCGCAGCCCGTCGGGGGACTCGGCGACCGTCCAGTCGTACTCCGCGAGGAAACGCCCCAGGCTGCCCTTCCACATCGCGCCCAGCATCGGCAGCACGATGGCCAGCGACGCCCAGAGGTTGTCGCTGAGCCGCCACACCACCACCGGGGCGACCAGCCCGGCGGCCAGCGCCGCCCACACGCCGAGGCTGAGCAGCATGGAGACCACCAGGTCCCGCACCGGCACCCGCAGCAGCTCCCGCTGCGGGGCCTCCCCCAGCCCGGCCGCCTCGGCCGGGGCGAAACCGGCCGCACGGGCCAGCAGCTCGGCGCGCAGCGCGACGGCGTCGGGCTCGCTCAGGAAGGCCAGCTCGTCCTTCTCCTCGGTGCCGATCACATCGATCCGGAGCTTGGCGACACCGGCCACCCGGGCCAGCATCGGGCGGGTTACGTCCACCGCCTGGATCCGGTCGAGGCGGATGTGGGCGGTGCGGCGGAAGAGCAGGCCGGTGCGGATGCGCAGCTCGGTGTCGGTGACGCGGTAGTGGGTGAACCACCAGCTGAGCAGGCCGTACGAGCCGAAGACGAGGACCAGCCCGGCCAGCGCGAGCAGCCGCAGCCCGACGGGGAAGGAGCGGAACCACTCCTGGGCCCGCTCGCCCTGCTGGAGGACCAGCCCGACGGTGGCCGTGATCGGCACCCACGCCCGCCGCAGCGGGGTCAGCACGTGCAGCCGGCGCTCCGCACCCCCCGGATCGGCGGCCCCGGCAGGATCGGCGTCGGCGTACCGCCCCGCCGGATCCCCCGGCCCCGGCTGCGGCTGCGGCTCCGCCCCCGGGCCGGCCCCCGCCCCCGGGCCCGTCACAGCCCCGCCGATCGTGCCTCGCCCAGCGCCGTCAGCCGGTCCCGCAGCCGCTCCGCCTCCGCGGGCACCAGCCCCGGGATCCTGGCGTCCGACGCCGCGGCGGCCGTGTGCAGCTGTACGGAGGCCAGCCCGAAGCGGCGCTCCAGCGGCCCGGAGGTGACCTCCACCAGCTGCATGCGCCCGTACGGGACCACCGTCTGCTCCCGCCACAGCACGCCCCGGCTGATCAGCAGGTCGTCGGCCCGCTCGGCGTACCGCCAGGACCGCCAGTTCCGCCCGATCATCACCCACCCCCAGACCAGGACCCCCGGCCAGACCACCCCGAACAGCGCCCACCCCGGCCCGGCCAGCAGCCCCAGCGGCACGGCGGTCGCCACCGTGAGCACCACGGTCCAGATCACCAGCAACAGCCGCCGCAGCCCGAGCAGCCCACCCGGCAGCCCCACCCACTCCGGCTCGCCCGTCTCACGCTTCGTCCCCGTTCCCATCCCCCCACCCTAGGGCTGAGACAATGCGCCCATGACGGAGACCACGGTCGGCATCGGCGGTGCCGCGGAGAGCACCGACATGGTGCTCAACATCGGACCGCAGCACCCTTCCACCCACGGCGTGCTGCGCCTGCGGCTCGTGCTGGACGGCGAGCGCATCGTCAGCGCCGAACCGGTGGTCGGGTACATGCACCGCGGCGCGGAGAAGCTCTTCGAGGCCCGGGACTACCGCCAGATCGTGATGCTGGCCAACCGCCACGACTGGCTGTCGGCCTTCTCCAACGAGCTGGGCGTGGTCATGGCCGTCGAGCGGATGCTCGGCATGGAGGTCCCCGAGCGCGCGGTGTGGATGCGTACGCTCCTCGCCGAGCTGAACCGGGTCCTGAACCACCTGATGTTCCTCGGCTCGTACCCCCTGGAACTGGGCGGGATCACCCCGATCTTCCACGCCTTCCGCGAGCGGGAAGAGCTCCAGGCGGTCATGGAGGAGATCTCCGGCGGCCGCATGCACTACATGTTCAACCGTGTCGGCGGCCTCAAGGAGGACCTGCCCGCCGGCTGGCTCGGCCGGGCCCGCGCGGCCATCGCCGACGTCCGGACCCGGATGGACGTCTACGACAAGCTCGTGCACGGCAACGAGATCTTCCGCGGCCGCACGCGCGGCGTCGGTGTCCTGTCCGCCGAGGCGGTGCACGCGTACGGGGTCTCCGGCCCCATCGCCCGCGCCTCCGGCGTCGACTTCGACCTGCGCCGCGACGAGCCGTACCTGGCGTACGGGGAGCTCCAGGACGTCCTCAAGGTGGTCACCCGCACCGAGGGCGACTGCCTGGCCCGCTTCGAGGTGCTCCTCGACCAGACGCACAACGCCCTCGACCTGGCCGTGGCCTGCCTGGACCGGATGGCGGAACTTCCACCCGGACCGATCAACCAGCGGCTGCCGAAGGTGCTGAAGGCGCCCGAGGGCAGCACGTACGCCTGGACCGAGAACCCGCTCGGCATCAACGGCTACTATCTGGTCTCGAAGGGCGAGAAGACCCCGTACCGGCTGAAGCTGCGCAGCGCCTCCTTCAACAACATCCAGGCCCTCGCCGTGCTGCTGCCGGGGCAGCTGGTCGCGGACATGGTCGCGATCCTGGGCTCGCTCTTCTTCGTCGTCGGGGATATTGACAAATAGCGGGAAAACGCGGGGGAGCCGGGGCCGTTCGCCACCTACGGTGGCGAAATGATCACTGACACATTCGACGGCTACCTGCGCCGGCTCGGCGTCATCGATCCCGGGGCGCCCAGCACCGAGGGACTGTTCGCGCTCCAGCGCGCGCACCTGGAGCGCGTCTCCTACGACAACGTCGAGATCCAGCTGGGCCGCCCGCCCGGCACGGACCCCGGGGTGGCCGCCCGGCGCGTCGCCGACGGACTCGGCGGCTACTGCTACCACCTCAACGGCGCCTTCGCGCTGCTCCTCGAAACCCTGGGCTACGACGTGACCCGGCACTCCGGCGGCGTGTACGGCGACGCCGCCTCGCGCGAGGTCAACGGCGAGCACCTCGCCCTGACCGTCCGCGTCGACGGGGAGGCGTACTGGGTGGACGTCGGTCTCGGCGACGGCCCGTACGAGCCGCTGCCGCTGCGCGAGGGCGCGTACGAACAGGGCGGCTTCCGCTACGCGATGCGGCCGCTGGAGCCGCTGGAGGGCGAGGGGCCGGGCTGGAGCCTGCTCAGCTCCGACATGCACATGCCCCGGATGAACTTCCGCGCGGCCCCGGCGGCGACGGCGGACTTCCGGGAGAAGCACACCTGGCTGTCCACCTCCGAGGACTCGCCCTTCGTACGGACCCTCGCGCTGTTCCGTCGGGACGCGCGGGGCGTCGACGTGCTGCGCGGGCGGGTGCTGCGGCGGATCGACGCGGCGGAGGTGACGAGCGAGCGGGATCTGGGCACGGCCGAGGAGTTCCACGAGGTCCTCTCCACGGTCTTCCGGCGTCCGGGCGACGACCTGAGCCCGGCGGACCGGGCCGCGCTGTGGGAGCGGGTGGACCGCGCCCACACCGTGTGGCTGGCCTCCCGGACCGGCTGACCCCGGGCCGGCGGCGGCCTCCCGGGGCGGGCCGGGCGTCCCGCTGTCGGCGCGGCAGGGCAGACTGGGGGCATGTCCCACTCCCCCCGGCGGGCCTGCCCCGCCTGCGGCCGCGACTGCGCCGTGACGGCCGGCCGGATCGCCCGCCACGACCCGCCGGCCGGCCGTGGGCGCGGCGACCTGGTGTCCTGCCCCGGCTCCCGGGCCCGGGTGGTGCTCGGCGCCTCGGCTCCGGCCCTGGACGGCTTCACCCTCGGGCCGCAGCCGGGCCAACTGCCGCTGTTCTGAGCCGGGACCGGATGCGGGAGCCGCGCGGCTGAGTATCCGTACGGATGCCGGCGCGGGCCGCCCGGCGGCACGATGGCGGGATGTTCCGCAAACCCTGGTACCACTGCCTCGACCTGCCGCAGCCCACCCCCGCCGCGCGGATCCGCGGCAACGCGGTGCTGGCCGCTCTGCTGTTCGTGCCCGCCCTGGTCCTGGCGAAGGTGCTGGTCCTGGCCACGGAGACCGGCGGCCGCTGCCTGGTGCAGGGCGGCTGCCCGCCGTTTCCCGGCACCGCGTTCCTGGTGCTGACCGCGGCCGCGGCGGTCGCGCTGGCCGCGGCGCTGACCGCGCCGCGGCGGATGCGGCGGGCCGCACTGGGCGCCCAGCTGCTGCTGGAGGCGGTGGCGGTGGGTCTCGTCCCGGCGTATCCCTGACGGGCCCGCGCGCACGCCGTCCACAGGCTGTGGACGGCCCTGCGGCGGGCCCCTCAGGGATACGCCGGGAGATCGCCGTCTAGGAGATCGCCGTCCGCAGGCCGACCACGTCGATCGGCTCGGTCTCGTCGTGCTCGGTCAGGTCGATGACCTGACCCAGCGCACGCTGCTCGGGCGTGACCGGCTTGAACTGCGGTCCCGCCGACGATCCTTCGGACTCCGCCTTGTGCACGGCGAGGGCCTCGGCGCCGACCACGTCGGCCAGGTCCTCGTTCTGCACGGACTCGATGGCGGCGCGGGCCTGGGCGGTGGTCTTGGTGCCGAAGAAGTCGAAGCCGCCCTCGACGCGCGAGGCGGAGCGGCGCGGGGCCGCGTACGGGGCCACCGTCGCCGCCGGGCGGCGCGCGGGGACCGCCGGCGCGG
>NZ_JBGWAB010000232.1:0-6660 GCF_041862025.1 Streptomyces sp. AB3(2024) | reverse complement strand
CAAACACAGACCACAAAGCAAGTGAAGCATTTCTTTTTTTTTATTTTTGTTGGGGAGGGTCGCGAAAACCCCCCCCCCCCCCCCCCCCCCCCCCCCCCCCCCCCCCCCCCCCCCCCCGCCACCCGCCGCCCCGCCGCCGACGGCCGCGGGCGACCCGCAAGGCCGGGAAGCCGCCGCACCGCCGCCCGCCCCCCTCGAACTCCAGCGCCAGTCCCTGCGCCGGCAGGCCCTGGAGGACGTCGCGGCGGGCGGCGCCTCGTCCGGTGTGCGCGCCGAGGCCGACGGCACCCTCCCCCGTACGGCCAAGGTCGGCAAGCAGTACGTGGAACTCGCCCAGGAGCGCAAGGACAAGGTCTTCGTCATCCTCGCCGAGTTCGGCGACCAGACGGACCCCCGCTCCGGCGGCACCCCCGGCCCGCTGCACAACACCATCGGCAAGCCCGCCGCGGACGACAACCACACCCTGTGGCGGGGGGACTTCGACCGGGCCTCCTACCAGAAGCAGTTCTTCTCCACCGACCCGGGCTCGGCCAGCATGCGGGCCTACTACCGGACCCAGTCCTCCGGCCGTTACGACATGGACGGCACCGTCACCGACTGGGTCAAGCTCCCCTACAACGAAGCCCGTTACGGCACGGACAACTGCACCGAGTCCGGCCAGTGCCGCACCAACTGGGACATGATCCGCGACGCCACGGCCGCCTGGTACGACGCCGAACGCGCCAAGGGCCGTACGCCCGAGCAGATCAAGGCGGAGCTCGCCGAGTACGACGTGTGGGACCGCTACGACGCCGACCACGACGGCAACTTCGACGAGCCGGACGGCTACCTCGACCACCTGGTCGTGGTGCACGCGGGCAAGGACCAGACCTGGGGCGGCGGCGCCCAGGGCAAGGACGCCGTCTGGGCGCACCGCTGGTTCGCGTACTGGAACCAGGCCGGCTCCGCGGGCCCGGAGGGCAACAAGGCGGGCGGCACCCCGGTCGGGGACACCGGCATCTGGGCCGGGGACTACCTGACCGGCGGCGAGAACAGCGGCGCCGGCCTGTTCTCCCACGAGTTCGGCCACGATCTGGGGCTGCCGGACCTGTACAGCTCGGACGGGGACAACTCCGTCAACTTCTGGTCGCTGATGTCCTCGGCGTCCTACCTCGGCAAGGGCCCCAACACCACGGGCCAGTTCCCCGGCGACCTCGACCCGTGGAGCAAGCTGCAGCTGGGCTGGCTGGAGTACACGGAGGCCGACGCGGGGCGCCGCACCCGGGCGGTGCTGGGCGTCTCGGGCTACAACACCGCCGATCCGCAGGCCCTGCTGGTCCACCTCCCGCCGTCGGTGACCCGAACGGAGCTGGCCGACCCCTACGAGGGCGCCAGTCAGTGGTGGAGCGGCACCGGCGACTTCATGGACAACACCCTCACCCGGACCGTCGACCTCCCCGCCGGGCGGGCCGTCTTCTCCTCCCGGGTCTGGTACGACACCGAGCAGGACTTCGACTTCGTGACGGTGGAGGCCTCCACGGACGGCGGCCGGACCTTCACCGCCCTGCCCGCCGCCGTGAACGGCGCCCCCGTACCCGCCAAGGGCCTCTCGGGCACCTCGGCCGGCTGGGCCGAACTCAGCGTCCCCCTGGACCGGTTCGCGGGCACCTCGGTGCAACTGCGGCTGCGCGTGACCTCGGACGGCAACACGCACGGCCGCGGCGCGGCCTTCGACGACCTCCGGATCACCGCCGAAGACGGCCGGGAGCTGCTGCGCGACGGCGCGGAACAGGGCGCGAACGGCTGGACGGCCCTCAAGTGGTCGCGCACGGAGGGTCGTACGGGCAGTGAGCAGCACCCGCGCGCGTACTTCGTGGAGAACCGGCGGTACACGGGCTACGGCAGCCTGCTGAAGACGGGTCCGTACAACTTCGGCTTCACCGGGGACAAGGTGGAGTTCTACCCGTACCAGCAGGGCGTCCTGGTCTGGCTCTGGGACACCGCCTACAGCGACAACACCACCAAGGCGCACCCGGGCTCGGGGCTGATCCTTCCGGTGGACTCCCGCCCGGAGGCGCTGAGGTTCGCGGACGGCTCCCTCGTGGGCGCCCGCGCCCAGACCTTCGACGCGCCGTTCTCCACCCGTCCGACGGACCGCGTCACCCTCCACAGGGCGGCCGTCCCGCTGGTGGTCCCCTCCCGCGCGGGCGTCCCGGTCTTCGACGACCGCCACGGCTCGTACTGGAACGCCGAGCTCCCCCAGCTCGGCGTCAAGGTCCCCGACACCGGCACCCACCTCCAGATCCTGAAGGAGACCGCCGACCGGGCCACCGTCCAGCTGACCCCGTCGGCTCCCTGAACCCGGGCGCCGGGCGTCCCGTCCTCACCGACGGGCCGCCCGGCCGCCCCGCGGCCGCGGTGCGTCAGCCGCGGGGCAGTACCGTGCCCAGGACCTGGGGCAGGGGGTACCAGTCCGCCGAGGTGATCGAGGCGTGGTGGGCCGCCATCAGCGCGACGCGGGCGCGGGCCTCGGCTTCGGTGGGGTGGACGCCGTCGATGGCCGGGGACACGTTCTGGGCGTCGGTGGCGATCAGGATGTAGTGGTTGCGGTCGTACCAGGAGGTGTCGATGGAGGCGTAGGCGTTCGCGTCCCCGTCGAAGACCACGAACCAGGGGCGCAGCGTGGCGTCCGCGTAGCGGTTGCGGGGGTCGCCCGCCTCGGCGCGGTGGACCGCCGGGAAGGCGGCGGCCTGGGAGAGGCGGCCCGCCGCGGCGAGGGAGCGCAGGTACTCGGCGTACTCCCGGTCCGTCCACAGCTTGTCGGCGGCGTTGCCCTCCTCGACGGTGCCGGGGATCAGCTCGACGAGGAACTTCCCGGCCATCGCGGAACGCGCGGGCCAGGCGCCCGCACGGGCGGCGGTGTCCAGGTCGGGGTGGCCGGCGGCGAGCTGCGCCGGGCGGTAGAGGGCGTCGCCGAGCTTCGCGGAGAGCAGGGCGTCGAGTTCGGCGGGGCCTCGGCCCAGGTTGGCGGCGAAGCCGTCCTTGAGCTCCAGTTTCAGGACGACCGGGCGGTGGCCGGGGTGGGCGTCGTGCCAGCTGCGGATGTCGGAGAGGCAACCGGCGAGGTTCTGGTTGCGGGATTTGGTGCGCAGCTGCGCCGGGCTGGTGGCGTTCTCGCAGTTGCTGTCGTTGCCGAAGGGGTTGTCGTGGGAGACGCGCCAGGAGCTGCCGAAGAAGTTGGTCCACACGTCGAGTTCCAGCATCGCCGCGCCGGAATCCAGGGCGTCCGCGAAGTAGGGGTACTTCGTCTTCTCGTAGGCGTTGTGGACCCCGACGCCCGTCGAGCCCGCGTACGGCAGGTCCGCCGCGGCCGCCGCGCCCCCGGCTCCGGCCGCCCCCGCCGGGGCCGTGCCCAGGGCGAGCCCCAGGGCCACCAGTGAGGCCACCACCGCGCCCGTGGTCCGCTTCCGTATGCTCATGCTTTCGGCTCCCGTCCGCCCGTCCGACTGTTGGGTTCAAGTCGGCTGGAGCGTAGGGGAGTTGAGTGACGGGTGGAAGGACGACAGATGGCGGTCCGCACGTTGTGAGGGCCGACACGTTCCGGTTCGGGAACTCTTGTCCCCTTTCCACCGGTCGAACGGAGCGACGGAACATCCTCGACGGCGGGAGCACCACATGGTCGGCAGCACGGTGAGCCGCAGGGCGGTACGGCTCTGCGTCCTGGCCGGATTCTGCTGCGCGCTCGTCGCCGCGGGCCTGTCCTACCGTTCGGAGCTGCGCGCCCTGCTGGGGCCCGTAGCCGAGGGTGACGCGGCGCGCGGCCGCTACGTCCAGGACGAGGCGCTGGCCGACCAGGCCGCCGCGTCCGCGCTGGAGCGGCTCACCGAACCGGCCGGAGCCCGCGAGGGCACCCGCGCCCTGGCGGAGGCCGCGCCGGCCGAGCCGCAGCCGTGGCGGCGCTCCGACCCACTGAAGGCCCGTACCGCGCCCGCCGAGCCGGCGATCGGCGCGCTGTTCTCGCCCGGCGCGGACTGGGACTCCGACCACCACTGCTCGGCGAGCGTGGTCCACTCCCCCGGCGGGGACCTCATCGCGACCGCCGCGCACTGCGTGTACGCGGGCGGCTTCCGCACCAACCTCGCCTTCGTCCCCGGCTACGAGGACGACACGGCCCCCTACGGCGTGTGGGTGCCCACCCGCGTCTACGTCGACCCCCGCTGGGTGGAATCCTCCGACCCCGACCACGACGTGGCGTTCCTGCGCGTACGCCGCCCGGGCCGGCCGGGTCTGCGGCTGGAGGACGTCACGGGGGCGCAGACGATCCGCTTCCGGCCCCCGCTGCCCGCGCCGGCCCGCCTGGTGGGCTACCCGAACGACACCGAGCAGCCGCTGGCCTGCTCCAACACCGCCGTCGCCGACGGCCCCACGCAGCTGCGACTGGACTGCGCGGACGTACCGAACGGCACCAGCGGCGGCCCCGTCCTGACCGGCGGGCACACGCTGATCGGGGTGATCGGGGGTCGCGACGGGGGCGGGGACGAGGAGACCTCGTACAGCACCTACTTCGGGGACGACGTCCGCGCCCTGTACGAGCGCGCCGTCGCCGACGCCCCGTAGTCAGGAGTCCGCGGCGGCCCGGTCGGACTCGCTGCGCAGGACGCAGAACTCGTTGCCCTCGGGATCGGCGAGGACCACCCAGCCCGCGCCGTCGGGATCGCGGTGGTCGGCGACGAAGGCGGCACCGAGGCCCAGCAGCCGGTCCACCTCCCGATCGCGCGAGCCCTCGGGCCGCAGGCACAGGTGAAGCCGGTTCTTGACCGTCTTGGGCTCGGGCACCTGGTTGAAGTACAGCACCGGGCCCTGCTCCGGCGTCACCTGGACCTCCCGGGAGCCGGGACCGTCCCCCGGGTCCAGCGGACCGCCCGTCACACCGCTCCAGAACCGGGCCAGTTCATAAGCATCCGCACAGTCGATCGCCACGTTCTGCACTACCGAAACCATGCGTCCCAGCCTTGCCGATTCCCTCGCCGGACGCCACCCGGCCCGGCTACCGGCGCAGGTAGGCGAGGACTGCCAGGACCCGGCGGTTGTCCTCGGCGGACGGGGCGATGCCGAGTTTGGCGAAGATGCTCGCGGTGTGCTTGGCGACCGCGCTCTCGCTGAAGTGGAGGGCCGCCGCGACGGCGGCGTTCGAGCGGCCCTCCGCCATCAGTTCCAGGACATCGCGCTCCCGTGGGGTGAGGGCGGAGATGGTGCCCCGGGCGTCGCCGCGCGACAGCAGCCGGCCGATCACCTGCGGGTCCAGGACGGTGCCGCCCGCGGCGACGCGCCGTACGGCGTCGACGAACTGGGCGGTGTCGGTGACCCGGTCCTTGAGGAGGTAGCCCACGCCCCCGTCGTCGCTCGCCAGGAGCTCGTTCGCGTAGAGCTGGTCGACGTACTGGGACAGGACGAGGACGGGCAGCCCGCGGTGGTGGCGGCGGGCTTCGAGGGCCGCCTGGAGGCCCTCGTCGGTGAAGGTCGGCGGCAGGCGCACGTCGACGACCGCGACGTCCGGCTCCTCCTCCAGCAGGGCGCGCAGCAGCGAGGGGCCGTTGTCGACGGCGGCGACGATGTCGAAGCCGTGCTCCCGGAGCGTGCGGACCAGGCCGTCCCTCAGGAGGAAGAGGTCTTCGGCAAGGACGACGCGCACGGGATCTCCAGGGTCACTGTGGTCGGTCCGCCCGGCGGGCTGTGCAGGGCGAGGCTCCCGTCGAAGGTAGCCAATCGGGCCCGGACGCCGAGCAGTCCGGTCCCCCGGGCGGGATCCGCCCCGCCGTGCCCGTCGTCGGTGACGGTGACGCGCAGCCGCCCCTCGCCGTGGGCGAGGACGATGTCGACGCGGTCGCCGCCGGAGTGTTTCGCCGCGTTGGCCAGCAGCTCGTTGACCGCGAAGTAGGCGGCTGATTCGACCGCGGCCGGCAGCCGTCCCGCCAGGCGGACCTCGACGTGCACGTCGAGGAAGCTGTCGAGGGCCAGGGAGCGCACGGCGTCGCCCAGGCCCCGGTCGGTGAGGATCGGCGGCTGGATGCCCCGGACCAGGTCGCGCAGGTCTTCCAGGGCCCGCGCGGACAGTTCGCGCGCCTCCAGCAGCGCGGCGCGGGCGGCCGGCGGATCGTGCAGCAGGCGCGTCGCGCCGTCGAGGCGCATCCCGAGCGCGACGAGCCGGGCCTGTGCCCCGTCGTGCAGGTCCCGTTCGATGCGCCGGAGTTCGTCCGCCCGGCCGTCCAGCGCGACGGCCCGGGTGTCCGTCAGCTGCTCGATGCGGCGGACGAGTTCGGTGGTCCGGGGCGCGGCGAGGAGCAGCCGGCTCCAGCGGGCGTGCAGGCGCAGCACGGCGGGGGCCAGGAGGAGAGCGGCGGCCGTGAAGGCGAGGCCCAGGAGCAGCGCCGCGAGCATGCCGGCGGTGCTGTGCACGGGGACGAACGCGTACCAGTTGCCGTCGTCCAGCAGCCGCCACACGAACGGCTGGACGAACGCCCCGAACGCCCCGTACACGAGGAGCGACGGGGGTACGGCGACCAGCAGACCGCCGGCCAGCGGCTCCAGCCACGCCCAGCCCAGGTCGCGCCAGAACCCGGCGTCGGCCAGGACCGCGCGGGCCCCCGCCGCCCGCGGGAGCGGGGCGGGCGGGCTGACCGG
>NZ_JBGWAB010000231.1:0-6819 GCF_041862025.1 Streptomyces sp. AB3(2024) | reverse complement strand
CCCCCCCCCCCCCCCCCCCCCCCCCCCCCCCCCCCCCCCCCCCCCCCCCCCCCCCCCCCCCCCCCCCCCCCCCCCCCCCCCCCCCCCCCCCCCCCCCCCCCCCCCCCCCACACCCATAGGCGTGCACTCCGGCACTCTGCACAGTTGGGTGTCGCGGTGGCGGCGCAACGGATCGGCGTCGTCCGACCGGGCGGCCGATGCTGCGCCGGGCCGACGGATGCGCGGGCGACCAGGGCTTTGAAGTCTCGGCAAGATCATGCCGGGCTGTTCCGCTCGATCCGCTGCGATCCGTAAAATGCCTGGTCAGGTATATGCATCGTGTCATGAGTCAGTGTGGCAGGCGCGAACGGTGGGGTGACCTACTGTCCGGTGCAATTGCGGACCCAGAGGGCGGGCCACCTGCGGCGCCGGGCCGACCAGGCGCCGTCGGGAACATCACCGGTACCAGCTCAGCGCCGCCCCCGTCGGCGCCGACGCCCGGTTCGCCGTCGCCACCGACGACAGCACAGTCCTGCTGACGTCCCGTCACGGCGACGGCACCGGGGCCGCCCCCGAGTACCTCGACCTCACCGCCTTCCCCGGCAACCACACCAGCACCATGATCAACGCCTCCCTCTGACCACCGCACCGTCGAGGGAAGCCCCGGCGGGGAGGGGCTGGCCCTCCCCGCCGGAGCCCCGACCGCCTGAACCGGCGACCAAGGCTGACACCAGCCCCCGGAGGCGAGAGAAGAAGCCCGCCACAGGCGCAGCCGCAACACCATCGCCCGCCCAAACACCACCCACGAAACCAAGGACAGGAGCCCTTGGGAGATGATCTCCAGCAACGTGGGAAGTGATACCCGGTCAACCAAGCCTTCCCGCAGGTCGACGAATTACGTCGGTTGGCCAGTTCGGGCCCCGGCTGCTGGTGGAGGTCTCGCAGCGCGTCAAACGATGACCCAGCTGCTTCGTCAGCAGGAACTGCACCATCGGCCGGCGCGTCCCCTAGAACGGCGGTACTTCCCGGGCGCCACTTCCAACGAGAGGGTCGGCTCTTGCTCCCACCAGACAGCCACGTTCACAGCCAATGGTCATGGGATGCGCTGACCGGCTCGATGGAGCAGACTTGCGTGCGCGCGGTCGAGCTGGGCCTGCCATCTCTGGCGTTCACCGAGCACGCCGACTTCACCCCATGGACGCTGCAGGGTAAAGACAGCGAGCACATCCCCACCCAGTGGCAACCGCTGGTCACCGGCCACGTGTTGACCCCTCCCGAACTCGATCTCAACGGCTACCTGGAGTGCCTTAAGCGGTGCCGGGAGCGCTTCCCGACCCTGCACATCAGCTCCGGCATCGAACTCAGCGAGCCGCACTGGCACGACGACCGCGCCTCGCAACTCCTCGCCCTGGGAGAATTCGACCGCGTCCTGGCCTCCGTGCATTCCGTGGCGGTCGCTGACGGATTGACCGAAGTCTCCGGGGCCTACCGCCACCGCCCGCCCGCCGAAGTCGTGCGCGAGTACCTAGCTGAGACCATCTGCATGATCGAGCAGTTCGACGCTTTCGAAGTACTGGCTCACATTGACTACCCCGTACGCCACTGGCCAACGGACGCCGCCCCATACGAGCCCCACGCATTCGAGGACGACTACCGCAACGTGCTCCGGGCACTCGCCACCGCCGGCAAGGCTCTGGAGGTGAACACCAAGGTCCCCCTGCATCCCCAGATCGTGCAATGGTGGCGCCAAGAAGGAGGCGAGGCCATCACCTTCGGCAGTGACGCGCACGATCCGGCTGCCCTCGCCAACGGTTTCACGGACGCCGCCGCGATGGCGGAAGCCGGTGGATTCCGACCCGGACGACACCCGCACGACTTCTGGAGACGAGGCTGACGCGGGCCCACCTGACCGGCCAATCCCGACCTACTGGCGGATGCTCTTAGCCACGTAGTTGGCCCGACTGGCCCAGTAGCGCGCTGGGCTTTGTCCAGGGCCTGGCCCAAACAGTGCCGTCCGCGCGACCGTGGCGCCACCACAGCGACCCGAGCGGGCCGTGCTCGTGAAGTCCTCGGGGGCTTCGACCGCCGCCAGCTGGTTCGTGGGCTGCTGACCGACGGACCGCGCGAAGTCGACCGGACATGAGTACTGGCCCGGGCCTGAGTCTGGCGCACATTGGAGAGCGCCAGGCGCAGCCGGGTTCTACGTCAAGAACCGCAGCCACCTCGAGCGTCCGGGCGCAGCGCCGGCAATCCGGGGTGGCAGAAATGGGCCGTCCGCGGCGGCTCTCAGGTGCGGTGGCACATCACGTACAACTGCCCGTCGTGCTCGGCTGCGGCCATCTCGCGCATGGGGCTGATCCCGAGCAGTGCGCCGCCGGTCCACATGTCCTGTGAGGCGAGGTAGTGCGATGAGTTGATGCGGTTGTCGCTCATGCGTCGGAAGAGCTCCAGGCCGCCGCTGTGGCCTAGCAGCGTGGGGCTGACCGGGCTCGGGTGGGTGACGCCCTCGGCCGCCCTCCACTCGGCTCCGCCGGAGGAGGTGCTGTAGTACAGATTGCTGTCGGTGCCGCGCGCGGCCCGCCACAGCTTCCCGTCGTAGCCGACGGCCATGGTTGCGGGGCTGTCGACGATCCATACCAGGTTGTCCCTGTAGGCGCTGCTCCAGGTGCTGCCGTCATGGGTGTTGAGGTACAGCTTGCCTTCGACCCCGACATGGGTCAGCCACAGCCGTCCTTGGTACTCGCCCGCCAGGGCCGGGGCGAGGCGCGTTTCGTAGCCGCTGAACCGGGTGCGTGCGCTCCAGGTCGTGCCGTCGAAGGTGAACCAGCCCAGGGTGCCGTCCGTCCCGGCATGGGCGCACCACAGTTTGCCTCGGAAGACGGCGAGGGAACAGGCGATGTCGGAGTACTCGCGGTTGACCTGGCGGGGTGCGCTCCAGACGCCGTTGTCCAGGTAGGCCCACATCAGGGCCTTGTCGCTGGGCCGGTTGAACAGGACGTGGAGCTTGTTCTGGTAGCTGGCCAGGGCCGGTGGGGTGATGGACTGCCAGTCCAGGGTGATCGGCGCTCCGTAGCTGCCGCCTGCGCGCACGGTGTACTCCAGGCTGCCCGCGGGGAAGGGGATCTTCTGGGGGCTGGCGTACTTGACTTTCAGGGTGTGGTGGCCGATGCCGTTGAAGTGCCAGTCCACAGTGCCGCGGTCGGCGAGGAGCGCGAGATCGTAGCGGTCCAGGTAGAAGGGGCGGGAGCAGGACAGGTCGTCCTCGTTGCGCAGGTAGGTCATCAGGATGACCCCGAGGGTGTTGATGTCCGCCATCCAGCCCGCGAGGTCGCCACCGGGCAGGTTGGAGCCCACCTGGTACGCGGGGTTGTCGAAGATGAAGTCGGACAGTTCGCGCAGTTTGGCGTGCAGGGCGTCGTACCAGTCGCTGTTGCTCTGGTCGGCTTCGAAGCAGAAGAGCTGCAGGATCAGCCAGTCGCCGACCTGGCCCTCGAAGAGGGTGCGGTTGGCGGCGCTGAAGGTGTGGGTCTGGCCCTTTTGGACCTTCCCAAACTCCTGCGAGTGGAAGCTGGGGCCGGCGGCCTGGTCGCTGCCGGAGGAGGCGCACCAGTAGATCTCGTCCTTGCCGCCACCCTGGTCGCCCACCACCCGGAGCACGTGGAAGCTCTCCGCCTCCAGCTTGATGGGGAACGGCTGGGCCGTCGCGAGTTCGCCGGCCGTCTCGGACGAAGTGTCCCCGGCGGCGGCCGCGGCCTGGCTGCCGGTGCGGCCCAGCACCACGACGCCACCGCCGTAGTCCTGCAGGGACTCGATGAAGACCGGGCTGTCGATCTGGGCACCCGAGGCGACGAGCGCCCGGTCCACCACCGTCACGTTCGGCTGCGCCAGCCTCTCGCGCACCATGGCCGGGCCGTCGGACCGAAGATCGGCCCAGTCGTACCCCGAGGTCACCGGACGCGACGTCACGGACTCCGGAAGCAGTAGCGGATCCGTCGGGTACGTCACGGCGAAGCGGTACAGCGCCCCGATGGCCTTGATGTCGTCATCGGAGAGCTCGGTGCGCATCAGCGCCAGCAGCCGGCCCTCCAGGTCGGTGGCCGGCTCGCCCTTCCAGAACCGCCCGGCGGCGTGCAGCGCCACCGCCGTCAGCAGGTTCGACCTCGTCGGCCCCTGCTCCTGCCCCTGCACGCCATACGGCGCCAGCGGCGACCTCCGCTTGCCCGTCAGCACGTCCCGCAGCCGCTCCAGCCGCTGCTCGGACGTCATCCCCGCACCTGCCGCCACGTCATGTCCTCTCAGTGGAAAGCCGCCCGTCACGGGGCCGATCACCCCGCCACTGCGGACAGTAGGTGCATGAACCCACCAACCCGACGACAAGACACAGACCAGTCACGGAGAAGACCGAAACACATATTGAACCGTTCCGACTTTCCTGCCGGTGGTTTGTTGGCCGGTGATCAGTCGGCTCCTGGTTCTGTGTCAGCGTAGTGGGCTGCCTCGAACTCGGTGGGGCTGATCAGGCCCAGACTTGAGTGCAGGCGGCGGTCGTTGTACCACTCGACCCATGAGGCGGTGGCGTACTCGACGTCCGAGACCGTTCTCCAGGGACCGTCGTGGAAGACCTTGGTGCGTATGCACTCGGCCTTGTAGAGGCCGTTGATCGTCTCCATCAGCGCGTTGTCATACGCGTCCCCGACGCTGCCGATCGAGGGGCGAATCCCTTCGATGCTCAAGTGCTCGGTGAAGCGCACACTCGTATATTGGGCGAGTTCAACCAGTCGTTGCAACACCGGGCTGTTGCAGCGAGCGTAGCTGCTCTTCGAAGACCTCGGTCGGCGTCCTCCAGCCGAGCACTTTGCGGGGCCGGTTGTTGACCGCCATGGCGACGGCTTCGAGGTCTGTGGACGACCAGCGGGAGAGATCAGTGCCCTTCGGGAAGTACTGACGCAGCAGCCCGTTCGTGTTCTCGTTCGTCGGTCGTTGCCAGGGCGAGTGCGGATCGGCGAAGAACACCTTCGTCCCGGTATCGAGGGCGAACTGGGCGTGGCCGGAGAGTTCCTTCCCACGGTCCCAGGTGAGGGTCTTGCGTAGCTGCTCGGGCAGCCGCGTCATCGACGTGGTGAGCGCTTTGTTCATCGCGATTGCGCCATAGCCGCCGAGCGAGGGGCCGTTCTTCACGGGCGGATTCTCGCCCCAGCCCTCGAGCCGGGGCAGGTGCACCAGGAGCGTGGAGCGGCTGCGGCGTTCGACGAGCGTGCCGATCGCGGAGCGGCCCGTCCCGGTGATCAAATCGCCTTCCCAGTGCCCGGGGACCGCGCGGTCCCCGGCCTCGGCGGGGCGTTCGCTGAGGACGACGTCCGCGGTGACATGCCCCTTTGCTTTGTTCTGCGACCGTGCGCGGGGAGTCCGCAGGGCCCGGCCGGTGCGCAGACACGTGACCAGTTCCCGCTTGAGCGCGCCACGGCTCTCGATGAACAGCGCCTGGTAGATCGCTTCATGGCTGATGCGCATGGACTCATCATCGGGGAAGTCGACACGGACCCGGTGCGAGATCTGCTCCGGACTCCATGCCGTCGCCCACCGCCTGTCCTGCCGATGCGGCTTGTTCAGCCCCTTCCACGCCTTCGTCTCCGGCCCGCTGACAATCGTGCCGCCGGGGCGGCGGACACTGCCGGCGAGCCGTTCCTGCACGTACTCACGCAGCCTCTCGTTGCCTGCGAGCTTCGCGGTCTTCGGCCGCTTCGCCGTCTGCTGGGCCTTCCATTGCGCCACCAGGGCCCGGTAGACCGGCTTGCCGCTCCGGGTCGCCGCGTTGCGGCGCAGTTCGCGTGAGATCGTGCCCGGGTTGCGGCCGAGCCTGCGGGCGATCTCGCGCACGCCGCAGCGACTGAGCCGCCACCGCTGGACCATCGAACGCACCATGGCCTGGCTCGCCGGCTGCCGCCGACTCCACCGCCGCTACGAACGCAAAGCCGACCACTTCCTCGCCTTCACCAGCATGGCCTGCACCCTCATCTGCTACCGCAGACTCACCAAATGAGATGACGTCTTAGGGGGCTCGGCGACGACATCGAACCGGTCAGTCGCGAGCTGGTTGCCGCCGATCTCGCCTTGCGGGCGATCGACGCTGCCGAGGAGGCCGGGATCTCCGTAGCCCTTCTGGCGGAATTGGGCAGCAGGCCAGCGGCCTGACCGCTCACGGCGTCCCTGCTGCTACCAGTGCAGCAGGGACGCCCAGCCGGGCCCGGTCGGGGATGTGAAAGCCTTCCGATTCCCCGTTTCCGGTTGGTCGTCATGTCTCGTCTTCGCTGGCCCTGCCCGAATCCCGGGCGACCCAGCCCTCCCGGAGGCTGCGGCGGATCCCCTCGGGCCGGTCGGCCTGTTCAGGTCGGAACCGCCCACAGATCCTTCAGCGCCTGGTTCGCGAGGGCAGACAGCAGTTGATCGGCGATGTGACGCCACCGTCGGGGAGCCGGGTCGTGGACCGGCCGGGCTGACGGCAGGTCGGAGTATCGGGTCAGGATGCTGTATGGCCGTGGTCCCGCCTCGCCCAGCAGCCGGGCCGACACTGGGGCGAAGCGGCGGCGGACGAGTTCGGCGAGCGGGTTCTCCTCGGGGGCGTAGCGCCGCCAGGCCTCGCGCTCGCGGTCGCCGTGGACGCAGACCCTCCATCCGTGGACTCCAGGCTGCTCGACCCGGGCGATCCCACCGGCCGGCTGTCGGGCTTCGCCCCCCCGTTACCTTTTTTGTGGCTCCGCAATGGGGCTACCGGCCTTCGGGTCCGGCATGACTTCCCCCCCTTGTTGCGGTTGATGATCCGGGGGGTGGTGTCACCGGGCC
>NZ_JBGWAB010000230.1:0-6901 GCF_041862025.1 Streptomyces sp. AB3(2024) | reverse complement strand
TCCGGCGACGCGGCGGTGGCGTCGAGCGGGCTGCCGACGGGTGCGCCCGGCGAGCCGGTACCCGCCCCGGCCGCCGCCGCCGGCCTCGCCCGCGCCTCGTCGGACGCGGCGACCACGTCCCACTGGTACAGCTGCTCCGGGACCCCGTGCCCGTCCCGGGCGATCCTGTCCGGCTGCGCGAGGTCCGCCCTGAAGTGGACGTACGTCCGGCCCGAGGCCCCGGCGTCCGGATCCTTGCGGATCAGCTGGCGCAGGGTGACGGCGTTCTCGGGCAGGGCGTCGCCCCGGAAGCCGTTCGCCGCCAGTGCGAGGGTCCACAGGCCCAGCTCGTTGTCCTGCCGGGACAGGTCCTGGACCACCTGGTTCACGTCCGAGCGGAAGGGGACCCCGCCCTTCTCCTTCGGGGCGCCCAGCGCCGAACCGACGTTGCGCGTCAGCAGCTTGTCCGCGATCAGGGCGATGCCTCCGGCGACGGCCAGGGTGCAGCGCGCGTTCAGGTCCCCCCGCGAGGCCGGACCGACCAGCGAGGTGAAGTCGCCGGTGGGGACGGGGTCCCAGTCCAGCAGCACGTCGTTGGTGAGGACACCGCCGTTGCTCCACGCGTTCCGGGCCTGCTTGGTCACGGCCCGCTTGTGACTGCGCCACGGCAGGTCGACCAGCGGCCCCAGGAGCTCCGCGAACCCCTTCACCGCCATCCGCCGACCGCCCTTGATGGCCTTGGCCTGGTCCTTCAGCTGCTCGAACAGCCCGGCCCGGGTGAGCGCGTGGACCAGGTAGACGCTGCGCCACAGCGGGGTGCCGGGGATGGTCTGGTCGCGGAACGCGGTGGGCAGCTCGTCGGGCGAGGTCCGGCCGACGGCGAGCCCGTAGACGGCCTGGAGGTCTTCGGCCGGGACCGGCGAATCGCCCTGCTGGATGACCCGCTTGAGGGCACGGGTGATGACCTCGATGTGCTGGGCCGCGTCGTCCCACACCTTGAAGTCGACGTGGACGCTCGCCAGGATCGAGCGGATCGCGTCGTCGAAGAGGTCCTCCGGGGCCAGTGGGTGACCGGGGTGGTGCTGGGCTCCCACCGCGATCTGCGCGGGCACCACGAACGTCTGGGCGATCTGCGCGGCCCGCAGTCCGGGCTCCAGGATGCCCATCTCGTGCGCGAACTCCTTGCGGATGCCCTCGCGCCACTGCTCGCGGTGCTCGGCCAGCCGCTCGTCGAGCGCGGGCGCGGCCTCACCGGCGTCCGGGCGGATGCCGCCGAAGAGCGATCCGACCGCGTGCTCCGCCGTCTTGGCGGCGTCGGCGTCCGGGCCGGCGAGTACGTTCCAGGCGCTGGCCAGCCTGGTGATGCCGTCGCGGACGACCAGGCCGTGGAAGGACGGGGTGCCGTCCTCGAAGGTGATCTCGACCGGGTGCGTGATCAGGCTCCTGGTCACCTTCCGGGCCAGGATGGAGGAGGCGTAACTGTTGATCGACAGGGTGCCGTGCAGGGTCTGCCAGACATGGTCCTTCAGGTGGCCGAAGTCCTTGTACCGGTAGCGCACGACGGCGCACGGCTGCCCGGCCCGCGTCAGCCCCTCCACCTGCGGGTCGGGTACCTCGTTGACCTCCATGCCGGTCCGCGGCTGGATGCCCGGCAGCAGTTCGCTCAGGTGCACCCGGGTCACCACCGAACGCAGCGTGGCGCCCTCGACGTTCTCCTCCAGCAGCAGCCCGCCCGGATCCCCCGTGGACGGGCGCAGCTGCAGGGCGATGCCCTCGGGCATGGTGGTCGCCCGCGCTATGGCCCGCCAGGCCCCGTCGGGCAGCAGGGTCTGCGGGTTGGCGGCACCGGCGGCGATGACCTCCCCGCGCGCGGAGGGCTCGCCGGGGGCCGGGAGGTCGCGATCGATGCTGGAGACGATGACCGACTCGGAGCCCCAGGTGACGGTGAGGGACTGGGGGGTGTTCGCGGGCATGGGCAGGTGACCTCCGAAGTTAGTTGATGTCTGAAAATTCAAGCTCTGAACTCTGAAACCCGCTCAACCCGACGTGTCGCGCCGGTCGGATCACAGCAGTCCGTCCCGCGCGAGGGCGTACTTCTCGAACAGTTCGGGCAGCGGATTCCGGCCACTGCGGTGGAGGGACGCGTAGGCGGAGGCGATCAGCACCACCTGTGCCAGCGGATGACCGGCGGCCATGACCCAGACGGACGCGTTCTCGGACGTGGGGAGCCGCCGGGGAAAGGTGATCAGCCCGAGGCTTTCGAGCTCCCGGGTGATCTGATGACTCAGATCGGCGCTGAGCCGGTTGCGATCCGGGGCCGCGCACTGCTTGATGAGCCGCATCGAGATTTCCTTGACGCCGCCGTCGAGCGCGACTCCACCGACAATCGCATCGATGTTGAGCTCCATGGCCGAGAACCCTAAAAGCGGAACACCCCACCGGCCCAGTGCCGTTCCGGTCACCTTGCCGCCCGCGCTGGCTTGAATTCCGTCGAACAAAAAGACGGCACACCGCACCGCCCGGCTAAAACCGAAGAATTAATTCTGTTAATACGGCGGGCGGTAGGGGGCGGGGCGGTCGGCGCGCGGGAAAATCCATGGCGGCGCACGGCCCGGCGGCGGATAGTGGCCGGATGCCCCACCGCTCCGCGTACGTGTGCCTCTCGTGCCGCGTCTCCTTCAAGCACTCCGAGCCGCGGACGTACCGCTGCCCGGGGTGCGGCCGAGAGATGCTCCTCGCCGGTGACGCCTTCGAGGCCCCGCCGCAGCGGGACCGGGACGCCTGGAGGGTCGTTTCCGTCCTGCTCCATGCCGGACTGGACTTTCGGCAGGCCTGCTGCGGCTGCGGACCCGGCTACCGGCCCCGGAGCCTGCGCGAGGTGCGCGAGCGGCTCACGTACGCGCGACGCACCGGGACCCCGGTCGCACGCGCCCTCGCCACCCCCTAGGCGAACGTGGGCAAGACGCGCCGCGTCGTCCCCGGCCTTGCGGCGGTCCGGCCGGCGCAGCAAAACGGCCCGGGGCGTGATCGCTCCGGGCCGTTCTCACTGGTGCCCCCGGCAGGATTCGAACCTGCGACACCCGCTTTAGGAGAGCGGTGCTCTATCCCCTGAGCTACGAAGGCGGGGTCCTGCGTGAGACGTGGCCGGATGCTCTGCGTGAGAGTTCCGGTCGCCTCGGCAAGATCCTGGGCCGCCACGAGGGCAACCCAGGGACAGGGTAGCGGATCAGGGCGGGGCTCCGCGGCTCGGTTTTCAGGAGGCCCCGCGGCGCGACACGCGCCCCCGAGCGGACCTGTCCGCCGGCCCGGTGCGGGCCGCCGGTCGTGGCTCCGTCGGTGCGCGACGGTCCTGCGCCGCTCCCGGAGCGGCGGAGGACCGGGAGCGGCGGTCGGGGTGGGTCAGTAGTCGACCCGGTCGGACTTGGCCAGCCACGCGTTGAAGGGCGCCGTCCGGCTCGGCAGCTCCAGCTGCTCGACCGGCGTCGGCCACAGCGACGCGGGCGCCTTCTCGAACAGCTCGTAGAACTTGAGGTCGTCGAAGCCGGCCACCGCCGCGTCGTGCCGGTCGGCGCAGTAGAGGATCCGGTCGACCCGAGCCCAGAGCGCCGACGTGAGGCACATCGGACAGGGCTCGCACGAGGTGATCAGGACGCAGCCCTCAAGCGAGAAGGTGTCCAGCTCCTTGCAGGCGGCGCGCATCGCGCTCACCTCGGCGTGCGCGGTCGGGTCCAGGTTCGCGGTGACCTGGTTGTTCCCCACGGCGACGATCTCGCTGCCCTTGGCGACCAGCGCGCCGAAGGGGCCGCCGCCGTTCGCCACGCTGTTGGTGGCCAGCTTGACGGCCTCGTCCATCCAGGAGCGGTGGAGTTCCTGGACTCTGATCTCTTCGGTGTGCGCGGTCATGATCGCTCCTTTTGGAGAAGGTGGGGGACTTTCCGGATGCTCTGCCTGTGCGGAGCACCGCATCCGGGACGGCAAGGGGCCCGCGGAGGCCGTCTTGAAGTCGGCGGTGCCGTGGGCACGCGGGGCGGGAGCGTCCGGCGGGGGCGGGTCGAACGCGGGGGAGGGGTCCGGCGTCGTCGGAGCTTCTCCCCCGGCGGCCTCCGGCCGGGACGTGCGTAGGGCGGTCAGGTCGTCGGGCGTCCGTGACGCGCGACCCGGCTGGGGTCGCCTGCGGCGCGGGTGGCCTCCGGCGTCCCGCGGGGTTTGACGGGGTTCGTGCGGGGCCGGCATCTCTTCCGGTCGGGTCCGTCCGACGGGGGATGCGGGCGGCGGATCGCCTGGTTCCCAGGGGATCCGGCCCGTGCGGGAGCCGACGGATTGCGGACGTCGGGTTCCGCGTTGACGGTGACACCCGGACCGGGGCAGGCGGTCCCGATGTGCGGGCCGGATAGCGACTCAGTCAAGGCTTTCTCCTTCGTTCCGCGAGATGTCAGGAAGAGCGAGTTCCCGACCGGAAATCCGGCATCACACGAACGCCTCTCGCACGTGGCCGCCGTGCGGACACGACAGACCACCCCTCCGCTGCATTGCGACTTGTGAGGAGTACACAGCCAACCGGCCGGAATCAGCTAGGGGGCGAAGACATGAAAACTCCGCAGGCTGAGAGCAGCTATTCGTAGACTTCTACGAGAGTTGGTCCGCTCGTCATGTCACCGCTGGTCAATAGTCCAGCGGTGCGGCCGACGGTGAGGATTCGGCGGCCCCGAGGGTCGCGGCACCTGCCGCCGGAGGCGGAGCGGAACACCGGTCGGCCCTCGGGGGATATGGCGCGATCACGTCGGTGGGCGGGTTCCGCCCGTCGCCCGGCCGCCGCCCGCAGCGGGCCGCCACGCGGTGCGCGGGCCCGCTCCGGCGGGGCGCTCCTGGCGCAGGTGGTCTCCGATGCCCCAGGGGAACAGGTGGAGGTTCCAGCCGCCGAGGAGGTCGTCGCGGTCGAGCCGGTCGAGGCAGGACAGGAGGCACTGGGTGAAGGCCCACAGCTTCTCCGGTCCGCAGTAGCCGAGGAACTCGGCGGGGAGGCCGACCGTCAGACGTGCCATTCGGCGCAGCGACTCGATCGGCACGTCCGCGACGCCGGCCCGGATGACGCCCCCATGGGCGGCGTAGCCCAGCGGGCGGGTCTCGCCGTTGACGAAGAGGAGGGTGGGCAGGACCGTCTCGTGGGTCCCGGCGCCGGAGGGGATGGATCGGGGCCACGTGATAGAGGTGGCTTCCCGCCACCAGCGCGTGTCGGCTCCGGCAGGGAAGTGAATCCCGCAGGGCGTCGGCCAGTGCGGGATCGCGGTCGTCGAGTTCCGCGGTAACGGTGATGCCCAGGTCGGGCCGGGCGATCTCGATGTCCCGGACGGATAACGTCTGGGACAAGGTTCTTTCCTTCGTGCCGGGTGAAGTCAGGAGCTTTTCCATCGGGCCCGGCTCGCGCACGGGCCCTGGTCCTGTCGATACGCGGATCCGCGGGTCGGCGGGAATGCCGGCAATCGCCCCGAAAGCCGCCGGGACCGTTCCTTGGGCGCGGCTGAACGGGCGGCGGTCAGGAAATGGTGTCCACGGGCGTCATGGGATCGCGGACTTCCGCCCGGACGGTGTCCGGACCGGCATCGGGGATCGCCGAGCGGTACATGGTGCGCTTCTGCTCGTTCGCGAGGAGAGCTCCTTGTCGGATGACGGAAATCCCTTGCTGCGTTCGGCACTTGAGAAGGAGTGCACAGGCAGTGGAGCGAAGCCGGAAAGGGGCCGAAGCCATGAAGACATCCGCAGGCCAGGGCCGGCTCTCTGGTGATTTGCGCGAGAGTCGGAGCGCTCGTGACGCCGTCCCCGGTCGATGATCCAGCGAGGATCCCTCCCGGCCGGGACCCCGAAGCGGAATTCGGCCGTTCCGGTGGTGGGTTGGGGCGGGGCCCGCGATCATCGCGGGCGTTGCGTGGAACCGGAACCCCGCTGTGTTGGTGTCCGGTACGGCCGGATTCGCGACTTCCGGTAGGGCGTCGTCCGGCCGGCGGTGAACCGGCGATCGGTCTGTACGAGACTCCGGGCGTGCCCGGCCGCCCCCCCCGCCCGGGAGTCGTGGTGCAGCGGCATCACGAGGGAGGCGAGGGCCGCGGTGATCCCCCCGCGACGGAGGCCGGCGGGAAGACGCGGGGTCCCGGAGCGCGTGGACACGTACGCGAGGACGCCCGTGCGCGCCGCCGGGTTCTCGCGTGGCGGCGCCCCGTCACACCCCCATCGGGGCGTGCAGCTCCACGGTGATCTCCACCTCCACAGGGGCGTCCAGCGGCAGCACCGCCACCCCGACCGCGCTGCGCGCGTGGATGCCCGCGTCGCCGAAGGCCGTACCGAGGAGCTCGCTCGCGCCGTTGACCACGCCCGGCTGCCCGGTGAAGCCGGGGGAGCTGGCCACGAAGCCGACCACCTTCACCACCCGCTTCACGGCGGACAGGTCCCCGGCCACCGACGCGACGGCGGCCAGCGCGTTCAGCGCGCACCTCTGCGCCAGCTCCTTGGCCAGTTCGGCGCCCACCTCGGCCCCGACCTTGCCGGTCACCGGCAGGGCGCCGTCCACCATGGGCAGCTGGCCGGAGGTGTGGACGCAGTGCCCGCTGACGACCGCCGGCACGTACACGGCGACGGGCGCGGGGGCCGGGGGGAGCTCCAGCCCGGCCGCGGCCAGGCGCTCTTCGGGAGTGGTGGGGGTGGCGGTCACGACGGGCTCCTCCGGGGGAAGCGGATCAGTGCTTCGACCATGCCCGCATCCCGCACCGAAAGCCGGTGAAAGCACTCCTCCATCAGGGTGGGATCAGGCGGTCCGCCGCCGGCCGGGGCGGCCGTCCGGGTGAGCCGCTCCCGGGGCCCGCAGGCCGTGGGAGCGCGGGCCCCGGGGACCGCGGGGGCCGCGGGCACCGCCGGGCGCGGGGGGACGACC
>NZ_JBGWAB010000229.1:0-6921 GCF_041862025.1 Streptomyces sp. AB3(2024) | reverse complement strand
TGTGCTCTTCCGATCTCGGCGCCCTCGTGGCCCGCCGCGCCCCCGTGCAGCGGGCGGGTGCCCTCGGCGGCGCCGGCCAGCCACCGCCAGGTCCGGGCCCCGGCCCGGACGGGCGCACCCTCCTCGCCGCCTACGGGCACGGGCGCGCCGGAACCCCGGAGGAACACGCCGAACGGCTGCTGGCGCTCGGGCTGTTCCACCGCGACCGGCTCGGCGTCCCCGTCGGCAGCCTGTCGGCCGGACAGCGGCAGAGACTCGCGCTGGCGCGCCTGGTGACCGAACCGTACGACGTCCTGCTCCTCGACGAGCCGACCAACCACCTCTCCCTCGCCCTGGTCGAGGAGCTGGAGACGGCCCTCGCGGGATTCCCCGGCGCGGTGGCCGTCGTCAGCCACGACCGGATGCTGCGCGCCCGCTGGCAGGGCGCGCGACTCGACCTCGCGGCCGCCGCCCCCGCCGTCGGCCGCTGCGCGCCACACCCGACGGACACCGCCCACGCGGCCTGACCCCGATCCGCCCCTCCCCAGTGCTGTGGCCGGCAAGGTTCACCGGGTCACGGCGCCCGGCACGGCACCTCGCCGCGTTGTCGGACCACGCAAGTACGTCCGGTACGAGCCGTGGTCCTCCGCCTTGCGATGCACCGCACCGAACACCGCGACCCGGCAAACCTTGCCGGCCACAGAACTAGAGGACCCACATGCCCCACACCCTCACGCCCGACCGCTCCTTTCCCGTCTCCCACCCGGGCGCGGGCCCGTACGCCCTGACCACCGGCGCCGACGGCGCGCTGTGGTGCACGCTCGTGCACGCCGGCCGGATCGCCCGCCTCACGCCCGGGGGCCGGCTCGACGAGTTCCCGCTCGACTCGGAATCCTGCGGCCCCTCCCTCATCACCCCGGGCCCCGACGGAGCGCTCTGGTTCACCCGTACGCACGACGACCGGATCGGCCGGATCGACGTGGACGGGCACGCCCGCTCGTACGCGCTGCCCACCTCGGGCGCGGGCCCCTACGGCATCGCGGCCGGACCCGACGGAGCCCTCTGGTTCACCCAGCTGCACACCGACCGGATCGGCCGCATCGACACCGGGGGAGCCGTCGTGGAGTTTCCGCTGCCCGGCCTCGAAGGAGCCTTCCCCTCCATGATCACGGCAGGCGGCGACGGCGCCCTCTGGTTCACCCTCAACCAGGCCCACGCCGTGGGACGGATCACCCCCGCCGGCGAGGTGACCCTCCATCCGCTGCCCACGCCCGGGGCGGCACCCGTGGGGATCGCGGCGGGAGCCGACGGAACCCTGTGGTTCACGGAGATCGGGGCGGGCCGCATCGGGCGGATCACGACGGCGGGGGAGGTGACCGGGTTCCCGCTCCCGGACCCGGCCTGCCGCCCGCACGCGATCACCACCGCCCCCGACGGCTCGGTGTGGTTCACCCTGTGGGCGACCGGAAGGATCGGTTCCCTCACCCCCGAGGGCGACCTGGAGGAACACGCCCTCCCCGACCCCGCCTGCGAACCCCACGGCCTGGCGTTCGGCCCGGACGGCGCGCTCTACACGGCCCTGGAGACGGGGGAGATCCTGCGCCTCGTCCGCGGCGCAGCGTGATCCCCGCACACCGCCGGAGCAGCCGGACCGGCCGGCACCCGGAGCGGCGGCGCCGAACCGGTCAGGCGGCCGTGAAGAAGCCCTCGGGCACGCCGTCGAGGATGAACCCGTTGTCGAAGCGGACGCGGAGCGTCACGCGCAGCCGCTGCTGCCGGTAGGCGGTCCATTCGGGCTCCAGGGCCGCGATCTGCTCTTCGAGCTGCTTCCTGCTCTGCGTGGGCATGTCCCGGCCGAAGGAATCGAGCAGCGACGCGAGCCGCTCGTACTCGCGGGCCCCCCGCCCCGGCCGGTCGTGCCGGACCACCCGCTCCACGGTCCCCCGCGTCCCCGCCGCCAGCCACAGGGACCCCACGACGCCGCCAGTCGATTCCTCCGGGCCTTCCTCCGGGGCGTCCGTGATCGCGACGCGGTCGCTCAGCCTGGTGTCCGCCGCCAGCTCGACCCGCAGGCCCTCTTGGAACGTCATCGGTACTTCATCCCTCGGATCGGTGCACGCTGCCCGCAACCCCGGGCGGTGCCATTATCCGTACCGGACCGCCCGGGGGACGCCCTCGCCCTCGACGAGCACGAAGCCCGCCGGGGCACCCGGGGTGAAGTCCGCGTGCGCCAGCCCCATCACGTCGGCGCCGCCGTGGGCGGCCGCGGCCGGGGCCCGGCCGGTGGTGTCTACCGGGACCACACCGTGCCGCGGGCCTCGTACTCCAGCATGGCCTCGACCCCCGTCGCCGCGTCGGCGCCCAGCTCGCGGCGGACGAGCCACAGGGCGAGTTCGAGCCCCGAGGTGATGCCCCCGGCCGTCACCAGATCGCCGTCGTCCACGACCCGCGCGTCCTTCAGCACGCCGCCCTCCCGCTCCAGGTCCGGGCGCGCCCTGTGGTGGGTGGTGCAGGGTCGGCCCCGGGTCAGTCCGGCGGCGGACAGCAGCATGACGCCCGTGCACAGGGCACCGATGGTGAGCCCCGGACGCGGCGCCTCGCGCAGCGCCCGCGTCAGGACGCCGCGCCGGATCTCGGCCCACACCCCGGGATCCTCACGACGGGCGTAGCCGCCGCCCGGCACCACCACGACGTCGGCCTGCCGCGGGTCCCAGCCGTGCTCGACGGAGACGCGCGTCCCGTACGACGCCCGGACGGAACCGGGGCGGGACGCGGTGACGTACCGAACCTCGACCGGCCGGTCCGTGAAGAAGCGGGAGGCCGAGAAGACCTCGTAGGGGGCGGCGAAGTCGAGCTCCTCCACCCCGTCGAACATCACGATGTGCACCCTGAGGGGCTTCCCGCCGTCGCCGGCGCCGCGCTCGGCCGCGGAGGCGGCCGGGCCGCCAGCGAGAGCGGCGGCCCCCGCGACCGCTCCGGTGGCACCCAGGGCGGTCGACGCCCGGAGCAAGTCCCTGCGGTTCAAGCTCATTTCGGCACTCCTCGGTGTGGTTCGGACGGATCACGGGCCGTCGAGCCACGGCCCCGTCGAAGGGGTCGGGGGCGTCGGCGCACCGGTTCCCGAGAAGCCCTGTGGCGCGCCCCACACCGGCACCCCACACCGTGCACCCGCACCGGGGACGCCACCCCGATGCCGACCGCGGGCGACGCGGGACGTGCCCGCCCGTACACGGTCCGTGGCGTCCCACGGCGAACCGGGGCGATCGAACATACGATGGGCGCAACCGGCGCGGGCGGCTCGCCGTGCCGGCGGACCGGGACGCTCGGGTGGGTGGGAGACGCATGGCAGAGGTCGCCGACACAGCGCGGACCGTCATCCTGACCGTGGACGACGACCCGGGAGTCTCCCGCGCCGTCGCCCGCGACCTGCGCCGACGCTACGGCGCCACGTACCGCGTCGTACGCGCCGAGTCCGGGGAGTCGGCGCTGGAGGCGCTGCGCGAGCTGAAGCTGCGCGGTGACTTGGTGGCCGTCATCCTGGCCGACTACCGCATGCCGCAGATGAACGGCATCGAGTTCCTCGAACAGGCCCTCTCCGTGTACCCGGGCGCGCGGCGCGTCCTGCTGACCGCCTACGCCGACACCAACGCGGCGATCGACGCCATCAACGTCGTCGACCTCGACCACTACCTGCTCAAACCCTGGGACCCGCCGGAGGAGAAGCTCTACCCGGTCGTCGACGACCTCCTCGCCGCCTGGCGCACCAGCGACTACCGGCCCGTGCCCGCCACCAAGGTGGTCGGACACCGCTGGTCGGCGCGCTCGTCCGACGTGCGGGAGTTCCTGGCCCGCAACCAGGTGCCCTACCGCTGGTACTCCTCCGACGAACCGGAGGGGCGGCGCCTGCTGGAGGCCGCCGGGGCCGACGGGGAAAGGCTCCCACTGGTGATCACCCCGGAGGGGGCCGTTCTGGTCGAGCCGGAGGCGACCGAGCTGGCGGCCCACGTGGGACTCGCGACGACCCCGGCCGCCGAGTTCTACGACCTCGTCGTCATCGGCGGCGGTCCGGCCGGCCTGGGCTCGGCCGTGTACGGCGCCTCCGAAGGGCTGCGCACCGTACTCGTCGAACGGTCGGCCACCGGCGGACAGGCCGGGCAGAGCTCCCGGATCGAGAACTACCTCGGCTTCCCGGACGGCGTGTCGGGCGCACAGCTCACGGACCGCGCCCGCCGCCAGGCCGGCCGGTTCGGCGCCGAGATCCTCACCGCCCGCGAGGTCACCGGGCTGGAGGTCAACGGCGCCTCGCGCGTCGTCCGGTTCTCCGACGGCACGGCGGTCGCCGCGCACAGCGTCATCCTGGCGACCGGCGTGTCCTACCGCCAGCTCCACGCACCGGGCTGCGACACCCTGACCGGCTGCGGGGTGTACTACGGCTCCTCCCTCACCGAGGCCGCCTCCTGCCAGGGCCAGGACGTCTACATCGTGGGCGGCGCCAATTCCGCCGGACAGGCCGCGATGTACCTGGCACGGGGCGCGAAATCGGTGACCCTGCTGGTGCGCGGCGAGTCCCTGAGGGCCTCCATGTCCCACTATCTGATCCAGCAGATCGAGGCCGCCGCGAACATCACGGTACGGACCCGGACCGTCGTGGACGAGGCCCACGGCGACGGGCACCTGGAGCAGCTGACGCTGCGCGACGTGGACACCGCTGCGACCGAACTCGTCGACGCCCAGTGGATGTTCGTGTTCATCGGCGCCGCCCCGCTCACCGACTGGCTCGACGGCACGGTGCTGCGCGACCAACACGGCTTCATCCTGGCCGGGCCGGACCTCACCCCCGACGGACGGCCGCCCGCCGAGTGGGAACTGGACCGGTCGCCCTACCACCTGGAGACCAACATTCCCGGCGTGTTCGTGGCGGGCGACGCCCGCGCCCGGTCCGCGAAGCGCGTCGCGTCCGCCGTCGGAGAAGGAGCCATGGCCGTGATGCTCGTCCACCGGTACCTGGAGCAGTCGTGAGCGGCCGGGCCGTGCCCTGCGCCCCGCAGGAGATCGCCACGCTGTTCCTGTTCGAGAAGCTCACTCCCGAGCAGCTCGGGAGGCTGTGCGCCGAGGGACGGGTCGAGTGCTTCGACCCCGGCCCGGTGTACACCGAGGGCGAGCCCGCCACCTGCTTCTACGTCATGATCGAGGGCACCGTCGTCCTGTACCGCCGGGTCGGCGGCGACGACGTGGAGGTGAGCCGCACCTCCCAGCGCGGGGTGTACTCCGGCGCCATGCAGGCCTACCTGGGCGACCGGGTCCCGCAGCTCTACACGAACTCCATGCGCGTGACCGAGCCGACCCGGTTCTTCGTCCTGCCCGCGCAGTCGTTCGCCGATGTCATGCGGGAGTGGTTCCCCATGGCCGCGCACCTGCTGGAGGGACTCTTCTTCGGCTCGAAGAACACCCAGCGGGCCATCGGACAGCGCGAACGGCTCCTGGCCCTCGGCTCGTTGTCCGCGGGCCTCACCCACGAGCTCAACAACCCGGCCGCGGCGGCCGTCCGGGCCACCGCGACCCTGCGGGAACGGGTCGGCAAGATGCGGCACAAGCTGGCCGTCATCGCCCAGGGCCCCTACTCGCGCGAGGCACTGGCAGAGCTCATCGACATCCAGGAACGCACCGCCGAACGCGTCGCCAAGGCACCGGTACTGAGCCCCCTGGAGGCGTCCGACCGGGAGGACGAACTCACCGACTGGCTCGAAGAGCACGGCATCCCGGAGGGCTGGCGGATCGCACCGACCTTCGTCCAGGCCGGACTCGACACGGACTGGCTGGAACAGGTCGCGGCCACCGTGGCCGAGGACATCCTGCCGGGTGCCATCGGATGGCTCAACTACACCGTCGAGACCGAGCTGCTGATGGACGAGATCGACGACTCCACCACCCGCATCTCCCACCTCGTCGACGCGGCGAAACAGTACGCGCAGCTCGACCGGGCCCCGCACCGGTCCGTCGACGTCCACGAACTCCTCGACAGCACCCTGCTGATGCTGTCGGGCAAGATCGGCAACCGCATCCGGGTGGTCAAGGACTACGACCGCTCCCTGCCCGACGTGCCCGCCTACCCGGCGGAACTCAACCAGGTGTGGACCAACCTCGTGGACAACGCCGTCTTCGCGATCGGGAGCACCGGCGGCGACGGCACCCTGACCGTCCGCACGGCACGGGAGGACGACCGGCTGCTGGTGGAGTTCCGCGACACCGGCCCCGGCATCCCGGCCGACGTCCGCGGCCGCATCTTCGACCCCTTCTTCACCACCAAACCGGTCGGCGAGGGCACCGGGCTCGGCCTGGACATCTCCTGGCGGATCGTGGTCAACAAGCACCACGGCAGCCTCCAGGTCGAGTCCGCGCCGGGCGACACCCGCTTCCAGGTACTGCTGCCGCTGACCACCCCGGAACCCGAGACCACCGAGGAGCCCGCATGACCGGCATCGACGGAATCGACCCGAGCGTCCCGCCCACCGGCACCGGCTGCGCCGATTGCGACACGGCGGGCGGCTGGTGGTTCCACCTGCGGCGCTGCGCCCAGTGCGGCCACATCGGCTGCTGCGATTCCTCGCCCGCCCAGCACGCCACCGCCCACTGGAAGTCCACCGGGCATCCCCTGGTGCGGAGTTTCGAACCGGGCGAGGACTGGTTCTGGGACTACGACGGGGCCGAGCTGTACGCGTCCGGCCCGGACCTCACGCCCCCGGTCGCACATCCGGCGGACCAGCCGGTACCGGGCCCGGCCGACCGGGTCCCCGAGGACTGGACGCGGCTGCTGCACCGCTGAACGCCCGCCCCGGGGGGGGGGGGGGGGGGGGGGGGGGGGGGGGGGGGGGGGGGGGGGGGGGGGGGGGGGGGGGGGGGGGGGGGGGGGGGGGGGGGGGGGGGGGGGGGGGGGGGGGGGGG
>NZ_JBGWAB010000228.1:0-7082 GCF_041862025.1 Streptomyces sp. AB3(2024) | reverse complement strand
CTTCATCAGGCTGATGACCTGGGAGGCGGGCGGGTCGGTCTGCAGGACGAGGCCGAAGTCCATGCGTCGCTCCTTGCTGGGGAGTGCGGGCGCCGGGGCGTGCGGGCCCCGACCACGTCCAAGGCACCGAGCTGAAGCACCCCGTGCTGACGAATGGGACACCTGTGCTTGCGGCGGGCGAGGCGGAGATCGCTGGAAGCGGCGGCAACTACTTCGGCATGCAAATCAACAGGCAGAGTGGACACTACTGGCCCTCGCAGGAGAGCCTTGACATCGGGAAGGAGGCATTCGAACGTGCGGGAATCCCCATTCTCTGACCGTTCCCCTGAGACTCGCGGCCACCACGGGAGCGGGCGCCGGTTTCTCGGTTCTTCATTGGAGGACCTGGAACGGAACCTGCTGACAACCGAAGCGGTGGCCTGGCCGCTGGAACGCTGGGAACAGTTGCACGATTTCGCTGTCGGCGGCATGCAGTCCCCTGGTCTCTCAGACGAAACAAGGCTCCGCTGGGGTCATCTCGCTCTCACCGCAATCTCAAGAAAGGAGCCGAGCCAGACGCCGCAGCAGACGATGGCCGATTCTGCCCACGTGCGCGCATACATGATCCGGGAGTTCGGGGTCAGCAACGCGGATGCGGCCCGGGACCTTCTTGCCCTCTGTTCGGAGATCCTGCGGAACGTGGGAGTGTCGCTGGATGCAGGGGCGCGGCTCGCCGAAGGATGGAAGTCAGGACCGCGGGATCAGATGCTGCAACTACGGCGGATCAAGAACATGCTCACTCCGCTACTTCCCGTCCGCGCACTCTTGACGGGTGACGACTCGACCTTCCAGGAGACGCTCGCCTGGCTGGAGCTCGTCCCACGCCTTCCTTGAATGACGTTCGTCGTAGACACAGAGAACCGCCCGTCTGGACGCATCACGTGGTACACATCGAGCAGTCCGAGGTCAGAAGACCTCTCAGTCGGTGACGAGGTCGGCCACGACCTGCGTGAAGTTGGCGTAGGGCGTGGCACCCGAGATGACGAAGGCGGCGGCCAGCGCCGCAAGGGTGACGGCAGCGGTTCTGATCTTCATGACGTCCCTCGGTTCGGCACCGGCCACACCCCGGGGCCGGCCCAGGCCAGGCCGCCTGCCCGGCCTGGCCTGGGCAGGCGCTCAGTCCCGCAGGGCTGGGATGATCTGCTGCCCGTAGGCGTCGATCACGGCCTCGCGCGCGTCGTGCATGTCGTAGAAGGCGAACTGGTCGACGATCTCGTCCGGGACGAAGTCGGTGGACGGGTTTCCGGCGCGGCCGTGGTGGCTGTAGTCGTAGCCCTGGCGGGCCTTGACGTACTCGGTGAGCTCGTCCGGGACCATGCCCGAGTGCTCGCCGTGGCAGGAGACGAGGTCGGCGACGTGGTTGCCGACCATCCCGCCGAACCAGCGGCACTGGTCCCGGGCGTACGCGAGATCGTCACCCACGTAGGAGGGCCTCCGGGCCGTACGCGGGCCATCCAGACGGGGAGTCTGCCGTCCTTGATCCACGGGATGCGGAGCGGGTTGCCGTCCACCACCGCCTCGCGGCCTTCGGCCAGGTCGCGGATGACCTCGATGGCCTCGCCGACGGGGAACGGCGTCGGGAAAGGGCAAGGATCGTCCCCGAACCGCACCTGCCGGTGACCGCACCGGCACCAGAGTGCGAAAGAAGGGGCGAACCGTCACGCGTAGGGCGGAGTTCACGGCTGTGCCGCTCGGATGCGTGCCCGCACCACTAACCTGGAGCCCGTACAAAACCGCCGATGCCGGGCAGACAGAACGCAGCTCAGCGTCCGCTCCGACATCCCAGCCCAGCAAGGGACTCCGGTTGACGGGACGCAGGACCACCGCCCGACGCGCGAACCCTGCCTGGCCGCGGCTGCGCTACTGGTTCGACACCATCGTGGCCCGCGGCACCGCCGTGCTGATCGGCTGGCTCACCCTCATGTGCCTGGCCATCGTGGTCCCGGCCAGCGCGGCCCTCGTGTGGGCCAGGCAGGACGGGCCCACCACCTGGTCGGAGCAGGTCGTGGCCGTGTGGGTGAGCGTGGGCCAGACGCTGAAGATCGGCGGCGCCGTCGGCCGCCCCCTGTACGTGCTCATGTCGGTCCTGCTGGCCCTCGTCGCCCTGCTGTTCGTCTCCACCCTCGTCAGCCTCATCACCAACGGACTCAACGACAAGGTCCTGGCCCTGCGCCGCGGCCGGTCCACCGTCCTGGAGGCCCGGCACACGGTGCTGCTCGGCTGGTCCGACCAGGTGTTCCCGATCATCTCCGAACTGGTCGAGGCCAACGCCAACCGGCGCAGGGCCGTCATCGCCGTCCTGGGGCCCAAGGACAAGGCGGAGATGGAGGACGAGATCGCCACCGCCGTCGGCCGGCTCGGCCACACCCGGCTGATCTGCCGCAGCGGCGTCACCACCGACCCCGCGGTCGTCTCTCTCGTCAGCCCCGAATCGGCCCGCGCCGTGCTGGTCCTCACCCACGAGGGCGAGGACGGTGACGCCCACGTGGTCAAGACACTGCTCGCCGTGGACGCCGCCGTCCGCGGGCGGGGCAGCCCCGCCGTGGTCGCGGCGGTCCGCGACGGCCGCCACAAACGCGCGGCGGACCTCGCCGCGGGTCCCCGCGGCAAGGTGCTGGACATCGAGGACGTGACCGCCCGGCTCATCGCCCAGACCTCCTGCGAGCCCGGACTCTCCCTCGTCTACCAGGAACTGCTGGACTTCGCCGGCGACGAGATCTACACCGTGGCGGACCCCACCCTGACGGGACGCACCTTCGGCGAACTGCTCCTCGCCTACGACACGTCCAGCGTCATCGGTCTCCTGCGCCGCGCCGGGAGCGAGGCGGACGAGGACGCCGACGGGACCGGCGGGTCCGGCCGGAGCCGCGTCGAACTCAACCCCGCCACCGACAGCGTGCTGGGCGAAGGCGACCGGATCGCCTTGATCACCGAGGACGACGACACCGCCACCCCGGCCGCCGAGCCGCTCGCCGTGGACGATCGGGCGATCGTCGCACCGCCCAGGACTCCCCGGCCCCCGGAACGCTTCCTGCTGCTCGGCTGGAACCACCGCGCCCCGCTGATCATCGACCAGCTCGACGCGTCCGTGCCGCCCGGATCCGTACTCGTGGTCATGGCGGAGGGCGAGGAGTGCCTCCGTGAGGCCGACCGCTGCGCCCGGGCGCCGGGCCGGCGGATGCACGTCGACGTCCACCGCGGCGACATCACCGATCCGCGGGTCCTGGACGACCTGGACGTACTGTCCTTCGACCGGGCCATCGTCCTCGGATACGACGTCCGGGACACCGCCCCCGGGGCGCTCACGGGCGACGACAGGACCCTGGTGGCCCTCCTCCACCTGCGCGCGCTGGAGGAGGCAGCCGGTCGCGATCTCGCCGTCGTGACCGAGATGACGGACGACCGGAGCCGGTTGCTGGCTCCCGCCCGGGAGGGTGCGGACTTCATCGTCGGCGGCCGGCTCATCAGTCTGCTGATGACGCAGATCGCGGAGAACCGGCACCTCGCCGCCGTCTTCGACAGCCTGTTCTCGGCCGACGGCGACACCATCCACCTGAGACCCGCGACGGAGTACGTCCGGCCCGGGCACCCGGTCGGATTCGCCACGGTCGTGGAGTCCGGCCGCCGCCAGGGGCACTGCGTCATCGGCTACCGGCTGCACGAAGCCGTTGCGCAGGGCCCCTCGTACGGGGTGCGGCTGAACCCCGACAAGCGGGAGCGGCTGGCCTTCGGCCCCGAGGACTCGGTGATCGTCCTCGCCCCGGGCGCCGGGGTCACCCCGCTCCGCGAACGGTGCCGCACCGTCCCCGGAGCGCGCGGCGGCGGGCTGCCGGGCCGGCCCCCCGGGCGGGACGACGTCCCGGGCGGCGGCTGGTGACACGGCCGGGCGGTACGGGGCGGGTGGGCTACCTCGGGCTGATCGTGACCTTGTAGGTGGCACCGGCCCTGCCGCGGGTGCTCACCGAGACGGTCTGGCCGTGGTCGTCCCAACTGGCCTTTCCGCCTTGCGCGTCGACGCGGTAGCCGCCCGGGTAGGTGTCCCTGGGCACGCTGATCTGGGTGAGGCCCTCCGCGTTGTCGCGGGTGCGGAAGGTGAGCGTGTAGGTGCGTGTGGCCGGGTCGTACGCGAACCGGAGCGGGTCGCCCGCGACGGCTCGCGCGTACGGCTGGACGAGCAGCCGGGCGTTGGGCTTCACGGCCCCCGTCTGGTCGAGGAAGCAGAAGAGGACCTCGCCGAAGCGTCCCGTCCCCTGGAAGACGTCGGCCGGCCCCTGAAGGGCGGATCCCGGTTGATCGACTGGACGGCTCCCGCCCCCCGGCATCGGGGCAGACCTCCGCTTCGACACCCTGGTCAAGCCGGGAAGCTCCCTGCCGGCCTGGATCGTCTGGGGCGGCAACACCGCCGACAACCCCGACTGGGCGATCCGCCTCTCGACGCAGGCCACCGCGGCCCGCCCTCCGGCCTCGACGCCCCGGCCCGCACCAAGGCGCTGAACTCCCGGCCGGCAGGCCCCTCAAGCCGGCGATGGAGCCGGCTTCGGCGGACCCGCGGTACGGTATTCCCGGTGAGTGGCACAGTGGGGTGGTGATCCCTAGAACTGCGAAGCCGTCCCCATGGCCCGCGACCGCCGCCTTCCCGGCGAAGAACGGCTGGTACCTGCCCACCACCACCTGGCGGGAGATACTCAAGGCCGCCACCGAGGCGGGCCGGGACATCACCCCCAACCTGCTGCGGCTGCCCCAGCTGGCCGGCAGCGAACTCGTCGCCCGCGTGGCCCCCCTGTACGCCTACCTCGGCTTATCGCACTGAAACCACCGGTGGACAGTGAAGAACAAGCAGGAACCCTTCGTGCGAGCGGCCGACGTGGTTCAGCGGATACGAGCCCTAGCCCTCGCCTGGGCGCGCGCGAAGATCGGCCGTGCGAGTTCGAGGGTGTTCCCGAGAACCGTGACGAACCCGTTCACCTGCTGCCGAGCAGCCTGCTCCAGGTCCGTAGGCAGCTCGAAGATGTCCGCCATGTCGCCGGCCTGCGAAGCCCAGTCGGTGCGAACGCCCTGGTACTCCTGCCAGTTCATCCGGTGCTCCTCGCGAGCACGCCGGAGGACGTCCTCCGGCGCCCCCTCGAAGGCCAGGATTTCGTTCACCCGCAACTGGAGTTCCCACATCGCCACGGCCTGATCCGTGGTGATGGGCGCGACCGCGGGCCCGAAGCCGCGAACGATCTCGGGGAGTCCCCGCGCCCGCCACGGACTCGCGACGGTACTGAGAGCGTCCGCGATGTTGTCGAAGTCCGGCCTCCGGCTCTCCTCCCCGTCGCGGATCCAGTGTTCCGCGATCCGACGCTGCCCACTGGTCGCCGCCGGATCCGCGAACTGGGCGACGACCTTGCTCGCGGTGCTCCTACGTCGCCGTCCGGAGCCGATGCCGACGCTTTGCGACCAGGTCCGAAGTGCCCTACGTGCCTGGACGTCCGGGACGACGGTGTCGTTCATGCACCAGGCGTACAGCACCACGGGGATCATGGTCCGGTGCGGTACGCGGGCGAGCGGTGACCTGAGCTTGGCAGCGTTCAGCTCGTAGAACAGCCGACGCTGCTCCGGCGGATGGATCCGGCGGTCGCTGCCCCGCTGCGATGTCTTCCGGTAGAGCGGAGGCGCGAGGAGACCCACTTCGACGTAGTCGGTGACCGTCCGCGCAGTCACCTTGATTCCCAGGGAGCGGGCATCCTCCACCAGGTCGTCAGCCGTCCCGGCCGACCACTCGCCCGGCTGGTCTGTCATGGGCTGGAACTTACACCGGGATGGAGCCGATCGAGCAGGACTTCTCAGGCTTCGCCGCCGCAGAGTGGGGAGCAACGAAACGCCCTCGCGCCGCTCCCTCTCGCAAAGTCGGCGGCACGAGGGCCTCGAACCCCTTTGGAGGGCCCATGTACCACCGTACGCGCTACCCCATCCGCCGCCGACCCGTCCGGGACCACCGCCCGGCATGGCGGAAGGGCATCCTCACAAACTTCCTCCGCGTGGCCGGGGGAGCGGCTGTGACCACGGCCGTCACTGTGGGGATCAACCACCTGATCCGCTGAACCGACGGCGCCCCGCGGCGCCCCAGAAGCGGTCAAGCGGCCGGCGGCGGGGGCCAAAGCGTTCACGCGCGGACGCCTGTGCCCCCGGCCATGGCCTCGGGGGTGATGCAGCAGGTACGTCAGTCACGCAGCGCCGGAATGACGTGCTGCCCGTAGGCGTCGATCACCGTCTCGCGTGCGTCGTGCATGTCGTAGACGGCGAACTGGTCGACGCCCAGGTCGCGCAGGGCGCGCAGCTTCTCGATGTGGGCCTCGACCGGGCCCAGCAGGCAGAAGCGGTCGACGATCTCGTCCGGGACGAAGTCGGTGGACGGGTTTCCGGCGCGGCCGTGGTGGCTGTAGTCGTAGCCCTGGCGGGCCTTGACGTACTCGGTGAGCTCGTCCGGGACCATCGAGGAGTGCTCGCCGTAGCGGGAGACGAGGTCGGCGACGTGGTTGCCGACCATCCCGCCGAACCAGCGGCACTGGTCCCGGGCGTGGGCGAGGGCGGACGCCGAGTCGTCGGCGGTGACGTACGCCGGAGCCGCCACGCAGATGGTGATGGACGCCGGGTCGCGGCCCGCCTCGGTCGCGGCCTGCCGGACGGCCTTGATCATCCACTCCGTGAGGTACGGGTCGGCGAGCTGGAGGATGAAGCCGTCCGCCTTCCGGCCGGTGAGGGCGAGGGCCTTCGGGCCGTACGCGGCCATCCAGACGGGGAGTCTGCCGTCCTTGATCCACGGGATGCGGAGCGGGTTGCCGTCCACGACCGCCTCGCGGCCTTCGGCGAGGTCGCGGATGACCTCGATGGCCTCGCCCAAGCGGGCGAGGGTGTTGGGGGCCCGGCCCGCGACCCGCATCGCGGAGTCACCGCGGCCGATGCCGCAGACGGTGCGGTTGCCGTACATGTCGTTGAGGGTGGCGAAGGTGGAGGCGGTGACCTCCCAGGTGCGGGTGCCCGGGTTGGTGACCATCGGACCG
>NZ_JBGWAB010000227.1:0-7193 GCF_041862025.1 Streptomyces sp. AB3(2024) | reverse complement strand
AGGGCGGGGCGGAGGAGCGCCGGCCGTCCGCCGGTGCGGGCGGTGTCGCCCCGGGCCGGGGAACCGCTCGCTGCACGGGCGCACCGCTCCCGGACGCCCGTGCCGTCGCGCTCGCGGTGGACGTCGGCGGCGGGGAGGCCGGTGCCGGCTTCCGCGCGGGGGCGGAGGCATCGGTCGCGGGCGGCCTCTCCCCCGCGCCGGACGGGCTCGCGTCCGTCTCGTGGAAGCCGGTCGCTCCGTCGCGGCGGGGCGACCGCCGTGCGGGCGCGGGGGCGGGGGCTCGGGTGGGCGCGTCGTCGGGCGAGCCCGTACGGGGCGCCGTCGCACCGGGCGGTGTGCCCTGCCGCGACGTCGTAGGCCGCGCGGTGGACGCGGCCCCGGAGGCGGACGACCCTCGCGTGCCCGACCCGACGTGCGTGCCGGACGTGCCGAGCACTCCCGGGACGCCGGGGGCGCGGGGCACGTCGGCGCGGGGCGCCGGGCCCGCGGGTCGGCGCCCCGGCTCTCGCTGCACCGGTGCGCCAAGCCCCGTACGCCTGGGGGCCGGAGCCGTGCCCTGCGTGGAGGAGGGACGGGGAGGGGCGTCCCGTACCGGTCGGTCCCGCAGGGAAGCGGACGGGGCCGCAACCACGGAGCCGGCGGAGGACGACGAAGGGGCAGGGGGTGTTGTAGGGGGCGGAGCGTCTCCGGAGGCGGCTGCCCCGTGGGGGTGGTCAGCGGCGGCCCGCTGTACCGGGGGCACGGAGCGCGTGTCGGCGGCGGACGTGCCGATGCCGCCCCGGTGGACAACGGCCGAGGGGGACGTGAGGCCGGTCGCCGTCGCCGTCGCCGTCGCCGTCGCCGTCGGCGTCGGCGCCGGCGTCGGCACAGGAAGGGTGGTCCGGCGCATCGCGGGCAGGGCTCGGCGGTCGGCCACGGGCGTGGCCGGCGCCTTGGTCAGGGGCTGCCGGGTCAGGGGCGGAGCCGGCGGCACGGGCGCCACCCGGACGCCACGCTTCGTCGACGTCGACGTCGACGTCGACGCCGACGCCGTCCGCCCCGGGGCCGGTGCCTGCTCCCGCGCCGCCGCAGGAGCCTGGACGGGCGCCCGGGTGCCCGTCCGCACCGGGACGGGCCGGTCGCCGCGCGTGCGCGGTACCGCAGGCGACGGGGCCACGGGCGCCGCCGGCACCGACCTGGCGGTCAGGGCTCCGGCTCCCGCGCGGACCGACGGGGTCCCGGTCCCCGCGGGGGACGGCGTCCGTACGGGGACCGCCCGGAGCGGCGCCACCGGCATCCGCTGCACGGCGGGTGCGCCCGCCGGACGGCCCGACGGCAGTGCCGGGGCCGGCCGTTCGAGTCCCGGGACCGGGCGGGCGGACTCGGCCGGCGCACCCGAGAGCAGGCTGCCGCCCGCCGCAGGGTCCAGGACCGCGGGAGAGGACCCCCGGGTGAACGACGGGTTCTGCCAGGTCGGCAGCCGCCCGCCGAACGCGGCGTCGGCGACGCCCGTCGGTCCGTCGGCCGCCGCCCGCCGCATCGGAGGCAGACCGGCCCAGGCGGCGACGGCGACCGGGGCCGCGGAGGCCGGGGAGGGCGCGGAGGCCGCGGGAGCCGTACTCCCGGCGGTCCCGGTGGTCTGCGTGCCGCCGGCGCCCCGAGCCGGGGAGCCGCCGGCCGCCGCCCCCTTGTCGTCGTTCCGCCGCCCCCGCAGCCGGTCGAGGAATGCCACCCGCTCAGCCCTCCGTCGCGCCGCGCGTCACGAGGGACGCGATCTGCTCGGTGTACCGGCGCCGGTCCTGGTGTTCCAGGTCGAGGATCGCGTCCGGGCCCCAGTGGAAGTGGTAGGCGACGTACGCGATCTCCTCGTGCAGCCGGTCGGTCGCGTACGTCACGATTCCCCCAGGCGGCTCCCGCCGAGTTCCACCTCGAAGGGCTCCGAGCAGTGAGGGCACTGCACGGCCGCTCGGGTGTGGCCCTCCGCGTTGATCTGGCGGTAGAAGTCCTGGAGGAACGCCAGGTCGGAGGCGAACATGTTCTCCACGATCCCGTCGTGCACCATCGGGAGGGTGCCCAGCCGGGTGATGACCCGGCCCAGCAGCACCACCGAGAGGTACGCCGGGTTCTCCTGCACGCGCACGTCCCGCAGCGGGACGAGCTCGTCGCGCGCCGTGGACAGCCGCATGACACCGTCACGGTGGACGGTGCCCGCGTCGTCGACGTACCCGCGCGGCAGCTCGAAGGGGAACTCGGTGCGCAGCGACTGCCGTGGCGCCGGGTCGGCCGGAGGGCCGGCGGGGGCGTGGTCCGGCGCCGCTGCGGGAGCGGAGTGGGAGTGACCCGCCTCCGCCGCCGCGGTCCGGGGCGCGGTCCCGACCGAACGCCGCATTATTCGATGACCAGTTCTTCGAAGACGATGGTGACGGTCTCGGTCAGCGCCGCCGCCTCACCGGCCTTCACCGTGCTCGCCTCGATCTTGCTGCACCAGGCGTTGCGCAGGTTGTAGCGCTTCACCGGGTTGTCCTGGTAATCCATCATGATGATGGAGGCGTTCTTGCGGGCCGTGCTCATCTGGCCGCGGATCGAGTCGTTGATCCACTGCGTGAACGACGTCGACTGGGTCATGCCGCGCACGACCGTGCACTGGCCGTTCTTCTGCACGCCCGGCAGCAGCGCCACCTCGGGCCGGCCCTGCGCGCTGTTCTGCTGGTAGGTGATGACGTCCTGTTCGAGGGTGAGGCCGCTGACCTCGGCGAGGTACTCGACCATCACTCCGTCGATCTGGAGGCCGAAGTTGTGCGAGGTGAGGGCGTCACCCGGCTGGAGACTCATGTGTTCGCTGTCCTTCTGAAGAGGGGGAGCACGGGGAGGTGACGGGCGCGGAGGCGGGCTCCGCGGCGCCCGGTTACTCCTCCAGCTCCCCGTTGCCGCTGGAGAACTGCGCCAGCCGGAAGATCACGAATTCGGCGGGCTTGACCGGCGCGATGCCGATCTCGCAGATGACCCGGCCGAGGTCGACCGACTCCGCCGGGTTCGTCTCCTCGTCGCACTTGACGTAGTACGCCTGCTCCGGGCTCTGCCCGAACAGGGCCCCGCCGCGCCACTCGTTGACCAGGAACGCGGAGACGTTGCGGCGGATGCGCGCCCAGAGGTTGTGGTCGTTCGGCTCGAACACCACCCACTGGGTGCCGATCAGGATCGACTCCTCCAGGTAGTTGAAGTACCGGCGGATGTTCAGGTACCGCCATGCCGGGTCGGAGGAGAGGGTGCGGGCGCCCCAGATGCGGATGCCGCGGCCGGGGAAGGCCCGGATGCAGTTCACGCCGATCGGGTTGAGCAGGTCCTGCTCGCCGCGGGTGATCTGCAGTTCGAGGTCCACGGCCCCGCGGACGACCTCGTTGGCGGGAGCCTTGTGCACACCGCGCTCGGAGTCGTTGCGGGCCCAGATGCCGGCGACGTGGCCGCTCGGCGGGACCAGGCGCGACTGCCCGGTCGCCGGGTCGAAGGACTTGATCCAGGGGTAGTAGAGGGCCGCGTACTTGGAGTCGTAGTTGGCCGTCTCCTGGCGCCAGACCCGGATGTCACGGGCGTTCATGCCCGGCGGCGGATCGATGATCGCGACCCGGTCGCCCATCAGCTCGCAGTGCGCGATCAGACCGAGCTGGACCGCCTTGACGGCCTCCAGGTCGATCGCGCCGCGCTGGTAGGCGGCCATCAGATCGGGCACGGCCACCATGGAGATCTCGTCGACGGCCTCCAGGCCGCCGAAGCCCGTGCGGTCGGCGGAGTCGCCGAGGTACTGCGCCGGGCCGGGGTGGGAGCCCGCGGCAGGGCCGGCCGGTGCGGCCGGCTCCACGGGCGCGGGCGGCGGCGCGGGCAGCGTCACGGTCTGGTTCTCCGGACGGGCCGGCGGCGCGGACGGCGCGGCCTCGGTCACGGCGATGAGCTTGGAACGCTCCTTGACCTGCGTGACGACGTAGGCACGGCTGCCCTTCTTCGCGGTCACGTCGAAGGACTCGACGGGCTTGTCGCCGTCCTTGACGACCAGCTTGAAGCGCTCGGCGGGTCCCTCGCCCTCGGCGTCGGACACCTCGACGGACAGCGGGCCGCCGACGCCCTCGGCGAGGGCGGCCACGGCGAAGGTCCCGAGCCGGCGGGGCTCGGCGGCGGGCAGCGCGGCCGGTGCGCTGCTGCCGCTGACCGCGGCGGACCCGGAGGCCTCCCCCCGGCCGGCGGCGTCCCCGGCGGAGCCGCCGACGCGCACGACGTACGCCGCCGAGCCGCCGTTGTTGAAGAACCCGTAGACGGAGTGCGCGAGGTAGTAGCCGTCGGTGAAGTCGCCGAAGGCCGCGACGTACTGGGTCCAGTTGGTCACCAGCGTCGGCTCGTTCAGCGGGCCGGTCGGCGCCAGACCGACGAAGGCGGCCACCGACGTGCCGACCCCCTCGATCGGGCGGGAACCGCTCGCCACCTCCTCGACGTAGACGCCGGGCGACAGATAGGACGGCATGCTCTGCTCTCCTCGGATACGAGACAGGACACCCCACCTTGACGCGCGCGCGGCGCCCGTCGAAACGTCCCCCGGTACCCGGACGGGGGCACTCTCTTTGCCCCCTCCGCTGCCTGGAGGGGCAGATCCCGGGCACCCGGCGGGGACCGCCCCGGCTGCCCCGAGGTCTGCCCGCGCGGGCCCGTGGGGAACGAGGACTCCTGCGCCCGGTTCGTCAGGGTCGCCAACGGCGAGCGCGCGCCCCGGTTCTGAAGCGTGCGGGCCGTACGGCCCGCGCTCCCGGGCAACCGGCGGGATTCCGGGGCAACGCACCCTGCCCCTGGGTCTCCTGTCCGCGGGCCCGGGCGGAACTAGCGTGCCGGGGTGAGCCTTTGGACTTCCCTGGAACCCTCCTCCGTCACCGTCGACCCCGGGAGCAGCACGCGGGTGCGTCTGCGCGTGCGCAACACCGGTGACGTGGTGGACGAATACCGCTTCGAGCCCGTCGGCGACGTGGCGCCCTGGACGACGGTGGAGCCGACGACCCTGCGGTTGTACCCGGGCACCACGGGGACGGTCGAGCTGACGTTCGCACCACCCCGGACTCCCGACGCCACGGCCGGGCCCAACCCGTACGCGGTGCGTATCACGCCGACCGAGCACCCCGAGGCCGTGACGGTTCCGGAGGGGAACCTGACGATCACCCCGTTCGTCGAGGTGCGCGCGGAACTCGTGCCGCCGACCGTCAAGGGCCGGCTGCGCGGACGCCCGAGACTGGCGGTGGACAACCTCGGCAACACCAAGGTGACGGCGTCGGTCACGGGCGGCGACAACGGCGACCACCTCGCGTACGAACTCCGCCCCGGGAACGTCCAGATCGACCCCGGCCGGGCCGCGTTCGTCGACGCGACCCTGCGCCCCCGGCAGATCATCTGGTTCGGCTCCAAGGAAGAACGGCCCTACACCCTCGCGGTGCGCCGCTCCGGCACCGAGCCGCTGGAAGTCGAGGGAACCTACGTCCAGCGCGGCTTCCTCCCGCGCCCGCTGGCCACCTTCTTCGGGCTCCTCCTGGCCCTGGGCATCGCCTTCGTGATGATCTGGATCTCCTACAGGCCGCAGGTCCGCACCGCGGCCACCGAGGTCCCCGAGCAGGCCGGCGCCATTCTGCCCACCACTGCGCCCCTCTCCCCTCCACCCCCGCCGCCGTCGCCCGGCGCCGAACCCGAACCACAGAAGAGCGAGAAGCCCGAGGACGACGGCGGTGGCGGGGGAGGGCAGTCCCCGGAGCCCGCGGGACCGCCGCCCGTCGTGCCCGCCGAGAAGGTCCTGCTGCGCAACGCCGCCACCCGCATGTGCGCCGATCTGCCGGGCAACGACAAGGGCCAGATCAACATGGCCGTACAGCAGGCCGGCTGCGTCGGCACCGAAGGGGACAACCAGCTCTGGAACCTTGAGGTGAAGTACCCGAAGCTCGGCCCCGGCGGCACGCCGCTCTTCCAGATCCGCAACGTCAAGGACCAGTTCTGCATGGACCTCGGCGAGTACGGCGGCCGGCCCGTGGGCACCGGCATCGGCGAGTTCCACTGCGACGGCACCACCGCCGACAACCAGCTGTGGTGGATCGACAAGCAGGACAGCGGCGATTACTGGATCCGCAACTACGCCAGCAACAGCAGGTGCCTGAACGTGAACGGCGGGGCGAGCGTCGGGGACCGGCTGAACATCTCCGACTGCAGCAACACCGGCAACCAGGAGTGGAAGATCGTCCATCCCAAGAACGACTGAGGCGCGCGGCGGCCCCGGATCACCAGCCGCCCTCGCCCGGCACGAGCCGCCCCGCCTTGCGGTACTCCCGCCGAGCTCCCTCCAGCAGATCGTCCGCGGTCACCTCGCCGCCGCGCCCGGCGGCGAGATAGGCGGCCGTGACCACCGCGCCGCGGATGGAACCGCCGGCCAGCTCGAAGTCCCGGGCCAGCGGGGCCGCGTCGATGCCGTCGGCGGACGGTACGTGCGCCAGCCCGTGCCGCCACAGCGCGAGGCGCTGCCCGGCGTCCGGGAACGGGAAGTCGACCACCAGGTCCAGCCGCCGGGTGAACGCCGCGTCGATGTTCGCGCGGAGGTTGGTGGTGAGCAGCGCGATGCCGTCGAACGACTCCAGACGCTGGAGCAGGTAGGAACTCTCCATGTTGGCGTAGCGGTCGTGGGCGTCCTTGACCTCGGAGCGCTTGCCGAAGACGGCATCGGCCTCGTCGAAGAGCAGCACCGCGTCGGTGCGGTCCGCCTCCGTGAAGATCCGCTCCAGGTTCTTCTCGGTCTCGCCGACGTACTTGTCCACGACCGACGACAGCTGGACCACGTACAGGTCGAGACCGAGGTCGGCCGCGACGACCTCCGCCGACAGCGTCTTTCCGGTACCGGACTCCCCGGCGAACAGACCGAGGACGCCCCGGCCGCGCCCGCCGCCGGCGCTGAGCCGCCAGTCGCCGAGCACACGGTCGCGGTGGCGGGCCCGCAGCGCCAGTTCGCGCAGCTGCCCGAGGGGCCCTTCGGGCAGGACCAGGTCCCCCCAGCCCACAGCCGGCCGGATGCGCCGGGTATGACTCTCCAGCCCCGAGGCCGACTGCCGGCGCGCCGCGCGCCGCACGTGGGCGGCGGTGACCGGACCGCCGTCGAAGGCGGCCAGCGCCCGCGCGGCCCGCGCGGCCCGCCGTACGCGGTCCGCGCC
>NZ_JBGWAB010000226.1:0-7284 GCF_041862025.1 Streptomyces sp. AB3(2024) | reverse complement strand
CTGTGAGGAGAGCCAGCGATCACCCGCGGCCGGGGCCGCCCCCCCGGCCGGGGGCCCCCCACCCGCCCCCCCCCGCGCCGGCCCCCGCCCGGGGGGGACCCCCCCGGGGCCCGGCGCCGTGCCTCACCGCTTTCGCCGCCGCGACCGTTACGGCTACCGGTCCGCCAGGAGCGCGTCCGACGAGGCGTCGCGCTGGTGCGGGAGCGGGAGCGGCCCGGAGGGCGCCGCCGGGGGGCCGTCCTGGCGGAGCGAGACCGTCCGCGCGGGGGCGGGGATCGAGATGCCCTCGGCCCGGTACCGCTGGTGCAGGCGCTTGATGAACTCGTGCTTGATCCGGTACTGGTCGCTGAACTCGCCCACACCCAGGATCACCGTGAAGTTGATCCTGGAGTCGGCGAACGTGTGGAAGCGCACCGCCGCCTCGTGGTCGGGGACGCCACCGGTGATGTCGGCCATCACGCTGTCCACGACGTCGAGCGTGATCGCCTCGACCTGCTCCAGGTCGCTCTCGTAGCCCACCCCGACCTGCACGAGGATCGACAGCTTCTGCTCGGGCTGCGTGTAGTTGGTCATGTTGGTCCGCGCCAGGCGCCCGTTGGGGATGATCACCAGGTTGTTCGACAGGTTGCGCACCACGCTGTTGCGCCAGTTGATGTCGACGACGTACCCCTCCTCCCCGCTGCTGAGCCGGATGTAGTCACCCGGCTGGACCGTCTTCGAGGCGAGGATGTGGACGCCGGCGAAGAGGTTGGCGAGGGTGTCCTGCAGTGCGAGGGCGACCGCGAGACCGCCGACGCCGAGTGCGGTGACCAGCGGGGCGATGGACACCCCGACGGTTTCGAGGGCCACGAGCACGCCCATCGTCAGCACCACGATCCGCGTGATGTTCACGAAGATGGACGCGGAGGCCGCGACCCCCGTCCGGGACTGCGCCACCGACTGCACGAGACCCGCGACGACCCGGGCCGCGGTGACCGTGGAGATGAGGATGAGCACGGCGGTCAGGGACTGGTTCACCAGAGCCCCGATCCGGGCGGTGAGCGGCAGCGCCGACACCGCCACGGCCACGCTCGCGATGACCGCGGCCCACGGCGCGACGGTGCGCAGCGAGTCGACGATCAGGTCGTCCCCGGTCCACTTCGTACGGAGGGCGTGCTTGGCCAGCCACTTCAACAGGGCGCGCACCAGCAGCCCCGCCACGCAGCCCGAGGCCAGGGCGATGGCGACGACCACCCAGTCGTGCAGGACGAGGTCACGGGTCAACGGACGTCCTCCGGGCCTCGCGCGTCCGGAGCCGACGCCGGGGACGGGACCGGGGCGGCGGCGAGGAGCGCCGCCGCCGCTCGCCGTATGTGTTGTGTCGTCACGATGTCACCTGTCAGGTCGTGTTGCGTGCCGACCCCGTTCGCAAGGGTGTGCGCATCCGGGGCGAGCTGCCATCCTCCCTCATGGAACCGAGGACTCCGCAGGTGGGCCGGGCACACGGCCGCCCTGCCGCCCCGGCTCGCCCCCGCACCTGCCGCTGACCGTGCCGATGCCCGTCGCCGTCGGTGAACCCGCCTTCGGGTACCCGTGGCCGTGGGTGGTGTCCCGCTGGATCGACGGCGAGGTTGGCGACCGTCGAAGCCCTCGGCGATTCGATGGGCCACCGGCCTGAACGCGCACACCGCCGACGCCGCCGCCGGCCCCCGCATCGCCGCCCGGACCACCCGTCGGATCACCCGGGCGCTCATCGGCTGAGCGACCGTCGGCGCGGACCGGTTGTCGGACCCCCGCCCTAGCATGGCGATCATGAGCAACTCGCAGAACGGTTCGACCGCCGATGTGGTGCGCGGCCTCCTCGCGCCCTCCCCTTCGACCACCCCCGCGACCGTGCCTCCGGCCGGCTCCGCACTCCGGGCGGTCGAGGAGGCACGCCCCGCGCGAACCGTCGGCGCCGATGTCGCCGCCGCCGGCGGGGCGGACGACGAAGCCGCGGCCCGCCTGCGGGAGCTGATACGCGATCACCTCGCGGGCCGTCCCGACCGCTGGCTCGCCCTGCGCGACGCACTGGCCACGCACCGGGGCACCCTGCCCGCCCTGCTGGCCGACGTACCCGATCCCGCACCGGCGGCCGGCCCCGGCACGGTCCGCAAGCCCGTGCCCCGCAGCGTTGACGTCACTCTGGAGCTGCTCCTGGAGCACACCGGGCCCGAGGAAGCGGCGGCCGTGCTGGCCGCCCTGCCCGACCGGGCGGTCGAGGAACTGCTCTCCGGCGGTCCGCTCCCGGGACCCGGCCTCGTCGCCGCCGTCACCGGACACGGGGACACCCGCACCCGTACCGCCCTGGCCCGCCACAGCCGGATCGACTCCCGGGTCCTCGCCCGGTTGCTCGCCACGGGCGACCCCCGGGTCGGCGCGGCCGTCTACCGCAACCCGCGCTGCACCCAGTCCCTGCGCCGCACCCTCGCGCACCGCCTCGACCGGGTCCCGATGGACACGGACCTGCGGGCCGAACTGACCGACCCCGACGGATACCCGACCCTCACCTGGCTCACGCCCCTGCTCGGCTCCGGCGACCCGCAGCTGACCGCCCGCGCCCTGCTGTTCTGCAACGCCCGGGGGGTCATCCAGCGGTACGCGCTCGTCCGCGTGTGGGAATGCGCCGGACCGGCGGCGGTGCGCGCCGTCCTCGACGACCGGACCATCGCGTGGAGCCTGAGCATCCCCGTCGTCGCGGCCGTCGAAAAGGCGCTCGCCGCCGAAGCCCGATCGAACGACGGCGCCGCGCTGCGACTCCTGCGCGAGGGGTGCGAGCCCTACGGGGACCCCGCACGGCTCCCGGCCCTGCTGGCCACCGCCCGCGGCACCAGCACCCTGCGCGACCTGCTCGCCGAACCGTACGCACACGACCTGCCCGCCCTCGCCGAGGCCCACGCGGCCACCCCCTTCATGCCCAAGGCGTGCGAGGAACTGGCCCGCCACGAGGACGCGAGCGACGAGCAGCGCCTCTCGTTCCGCCTCAGCGTCCTCAACGAGCCCTGGCGCGCGGGCGGCCGCCGGTCCGGGAACACGCACCCGCCCGAGCAGCGGCTCGCCCGGGAACCCCTCGACGACTCCGCCGCCCGCTGGGCGGAGGGCATGGTCACCGCCGGGCTGCTGGACCCGGTCGAACTGGTCCGCACCGCACACCCCGCCGTGCACGCACTCGGCGCGCTGACCCGGCTGGCCGACCGGGGACGGCTCGGCGACGCCGCCCCGGCGGCCCTCCGCGAGCTGGCCGCAACCCGCCTCGGCGAGCGCCCCGAGGCCTGGTCCGCCCTGGACGTCCTGCTGCCGGACCACCCGGGCACCCTCCACTCCCTGATCACCGAGGCGGGCGACACCCCGCCCACCGCTCCCGCGCCGGAGGACGGCCCGCAAGGCGCCCCCGAGAACGGGACCGGCGCCGCGGCCCCCGGTGTCGAGTCGCCCCCGGTTCCGCAGCGGCGGGAGGAACGGGCCGCACTGGCGGCCCTCGACCTGCTGCGCTCCCTCTCCGCCGCCCCGGACCAGCTCCCCCTTCCCGCCGACCCCGGCGTCCTCCGCTTCCTGGCCCACCACGGGCAGGACGACGCCCCCGCTCTCGCCACCCCCCGATGGCTCGTCCGCGCCTGCGCGGAGCACGGCGTCGAGTCGCCCCACGACGGATCCTGGCCCGCCGCGCCCGGCGCCGGCGAGGTGCGTGCCGCACTCCCCGAAAGCTGGGCCTCCACCGCCGCACCCATCGAAATGGCCTACACCCAGGGCCTCCTCCCGGCCGAGGAACTCCCCGGCCTGCTGCCGGCCCGCCGCCTGCTCCGCCTCCCCTCCGACTGGCGCCGCTTCGCCTTCGCCGCGGCCTGGCGGGCCGCGGTCGGACGCCTGCTGCGCTCGACCCTCGGAACCGACCCCGACGCCTGGCTGCGGCTGGCCGGGACGGCGTCGGCCGCCGCCGGAACCGCCGACCCCCGGTCGGCCGGCGGACCGACGTGGGCCGAACTGCTGGAACTCTCCGCCGGACCGGCCGACGCCCTCACGGAGAACCCCGCGTACCGGCCGCTGGAGGACCCGGCACGGTCCTCCTCCACCTCCCGCCCCACCACCCCGGACGAGGCCGTCCGCCTCGTGGGAGTGGGCAACCACAGCTGGAGCTGGCCGATCGGCACCCTGCTCTGCCTGGCCGACGCCGACACCGTCGACGCGGTCCTGCCCCGACTCGGCCCCGACGGGCCCTGGCTGCTCGCCGCGTACCTGACGCGCCACGAGCGGACCCCCCGTACCGCCTTCGGCCGGCTGCTGGCCGGACGCGATCCGCAGGCCCTGCGCGTCCTCGCCGCCCGGACCGGCCGACTGGAGGCAGGCTCCGACGTACTGCTCGCCGACCTCGACGAGCCGGAGGTGGACCTCACCCTGCTGCGCTACGGCGCCACCGCGCCGACGGGCCGGCGCATCGTGGCCCGGTCCCGCCCCCACGGCACGTCCGGCACGCGGGCCGTGTCGGTCGGCGCGCTCGCGCTGGCGGACGCCCGGCAGGACCCGTCCGGACGACTGGTCGGAGGGGTCCGCTGGCTCCACTCGGCCGAGCCGGACCTGATCGAGGAGGTCTTCGTCCGGGAAGGGCGCGACCTGAGCCTCCTCCAGCAGGTCTTCGGCTGCATGAACCTGCTCGAACACGGCGGCGCCGACCGGCTCGCCGCCTTCGTCCGACGCGATCTGCTCGGCCGGGCGGCGGCCACCCTGTGCGCGAAGGCGCTGGCGTCCGCGGATCCGGCGGCCGTGCTCCGGGCCCGGGCCGACCGGGAACTGGCCCCGGCGAAGTTCATCGCACGGCTGCGGCGCGATCGTCCCGCCTGGCACGCCCCCGGTGGGGCGGCGACCGTACCCGGCGGCATCGACTGGGAGGCCGTGGAGGCCGCCCACACCGAGGAGCCGCTGCCGCACTGGGGGTGGGTCGTCAACCACGTGGACGCCCCGCAGGGCCTGCGCCTGCGCCACGCCGCCCTGTTCCGGGAGCCGGGCCCGGACGGCCTGCCCGGCGGCGCGGAACTCACCCGGGCCCGCACCCGGTACGGGCTGGGCGGGCTGTACCACTGCCCGCTGCCGACCCAGCTCGACGGACTGCTCGCCTCCGGCATGCTCACCGGCACCGACCTGCTGGAGGTGGCGGCGCCGGCGGCGTTGATGCTGGCCTACCTGAGCGGCGCGACCCGCCGTACGGACGCCCCGGAGCAGGCACACGCCGCCCTGGCGGCCCTCACCGCCCTCGTGGCCACCCGCCTCGGCAGCGACCCGGAGGCCTGGCGGCGCGTCACCGACCGGCTCACGGGCCGGGACCCGGCGTGGGAGCCCCTGTCACCGGTGGCCGCCCTGCTGGCCTGACTCGACACGAACGCCCGTACGGCCGACGGCCGTACGGGCGGATCGCCGTGTGCGGCCGCCGTAGGGTGCGTGGACGAGGAAGGGACAACCCACATGGACAAGGCGCGGATCCTGCTGCTCGACGCGGCCCCCGGCGAGCTGATGGCCCGCGAACTGGACCGCCTGCTCGGCCACGGGCTGGAGATCACACTGAACCTCCGCAGGGTCACCGACCACGCCGGGACCCGGGACGCCTGGGGCGACCGGGTGGAGTTCACCGACTTCGACGCCTTCGACGAGTCCGCCCTGACCGCCGCGACCGTCCGCGGCGCAGAAGGCTACGACGCGCTCAAGTCCCGCGCCGGCGTGCCCTTGCGCGCCGGGTTCCTCGCCGCGGCCACCGATCCCGCGCTCGTCCGCCCGCTGCGCGTGATCGGGCGGGCCGGGGCGGGCACCGACCACGTTGAGCTGCCCGCCGCCGCCCGTCACGGCGTCACGGTCACCCACACCCCGGGCTCCAACGCGGGCGCCGTCGCCGAGTTCGCGCTGGCCCAGCTCCTCGCCCTGACCCGCGACCTGCCGGCCCACAACGCGACCGCGCACCGGGGTGTCTGGCGCGCCCCGGCGGCTCCGGCCGCGCAGCTGTCGGAGCTGACCCTGGGCATCGTCGGCCTGGGCCGCATCGGCTCGGCGCTGGCCGGACGGGCGGCGGCCCTGGGCATGGACGTCCAGGGGCTGTCCCGGCAGCACCGGGCCGGGGCGCCGGCCCGCCCGGTCCGCTCCCTCACGGCGCTGCTCACGACCAGCGACGTGGTCTCCCTGCATCTGCCGCTCACGGCGGCCACCCGGGGGATGATCGGGCGGGCGGAGCTGGCGCTGATGCGCCCCGGCTCGATCCTGCTGAACACCGCCCGCGGCGGGATCGTCGACGAACAGGTCCTGGCCGACGCCCTGCGCGACCCCGGGCACCCCCTGGCGGCCGCCGCGGTCGACACCTTCGCCCACGAGCACGCGGCCTTCGAGTCCCCGCTGTCCGGCCTGCCGAATGCCCTGCTGACCCCGCACGTCGCCGGGATGACCAGGAGCGCCATGAGCACCGCGGCCCTCCACTGCGCGGACCACATCGCGGCCCTCCTCGGCGACCGTCCGGACGGCATCCCCGTGGTGAGCGCATGACCGCGTGACGCGCGGGCCCGCCGCGGTGGCACGATACGCGGATGGAGTGGGCGGAACTGGAAGACCGGGCCGGGGCCCTGGCGGCCGCGGGCGGACGGCGGATCCTCGGCATCGCGGGACCGCCGGGAGCGGGCAAGTCGACCCTGGCCGGGCGGCTCGCGCGGGCACTGGGCCCCGAACGGGCCGTCGTCGTACCGATGGACGGGTACCACCTCGCCCAGGCCGAGCTGGTCCGGCTGGGGCGCGCGGACCGCAAGGGGGCGCCGGACACCTTCGACGCCGCCGGATACCGGGCCCTGCTCGGGCGGCTGCGCGCGGCGGCCCCCGAGGTGGTCTACGCCCCGGCCTTCGACCGCGCGCTGGAGGAACCCGTCGCCGGCAGTATCGCGGTGCCTCCCGGAGTACCGCTGGTGATCACCGAGGGCAACTACCTGCTGTACGAGGCGGGGGAGTGGGCGGGGCTGCGCCCCCTGCTGGACGAGACCTGGTACCTGGCTCCGGACGAGGACCTGCGCGTACGCCGCCTCGTCGCCCGGCACGTGCTGCACGGCAGGAGCGAGGCGGACGCGGCCCGGTGGGTCTCCCGTTCGGACGAGGCCAACGCCCGGCTGATCGAGGCCGGCCGCCACCGGGCCGACCTGGTGGTGGACTGACCCACCCGGTGCGGCGCACCGGTGGCGCCGACCGACGGCGCGTACGAGCCGTGTCGGCGGACCGCGTCGGCCGGGGCCCCCGCGGACCGGGCCCCGG
>NZ_JBGWAB010000225.1:0-7328 GCF_041862025.1 Streptomyces sp. AB3(2024) | reverse complement strand
GCGACCGCCTGACTGGCGGCAGCCGCGGCGCCCTGGGCCGCGTCGGCGGCACGTGCGGCGGCGGCCGCGGCGCGGGCGGTGTCCCGACCGGCCTCCTCGGTCTCCCTGGCCGCGGTCTCGGCTGACTCCTTGGCCAGACGGGAGGCCTCGACCGCGCGTGCGGAGGCCTCCTTGGCGGCGTCCTTGGCGATCTGGGCCTGCCGGCCGGCCTGTTCGGCCTGGTCGGCCAGCTGGGAGATCGTGGCGCGTTCCTGGTCCCTGGCCAGCGCGATGAACTGTCCGACCGACAGGAACTCGGCGATGTCGGCGGGCGTGCCCCGAAGGGCGACCTTGGCGGCTTCCTTCATGGCCGGGCCGCCGGATGCGAGGAGCTGCATCACGCGGGCGCGGTCGTCGACCGCGGCGGCGTCGTACCGGCCCTGCTCGAGGAACCTCTTCACGTCGTTGGGGGTGCCCTGCAGTGCGGCGGTGGCCTGCTCCTTGACGCTCACCCCGCCGGTGGCGACGAGCTGGAACGCGTCGACCCGGCGGTCCTGCTCCAGAGGTGTCTGCCAGCCGTCCTTGAGGAAGGTGCGCAGCTCTTCCTGGGTGCCCTTCAGGGCTTTGGTGGCCGCTTCGCGTATCCCTGAGCCGCCGAGGCTGAAGATCTGGAGCGTGGAGACGCGTTCGTCGTGGTACTCCGCGAGGTCCGCCTCGACTGCGAGGAAGCGTTTGACGTCCTCGTCGGTGCCGGTCAGCGCCGTCTCGGCGGCTGCCTTCACGCCGGGGCCGCCCTCCAGCCAGAGGCTCACGACACGACTGCGGTCCGTCTCCGTCGGCGCACTCGGGCCGGGCCCGGGGTCCGTCGCGAACGCGGGAGCCGTGCCGAGCAGACCGGCCGTGAGAGCCACCGGGAGTAAGCCCGCACCTATTCGGCCGAGGATCGATAATCGGACTCTGCGGGACCGATTTCTCCCGGTGGTTCCAGGTACTCCCAGGGATCGGATGGGATGGTTCACAATCAATACCCCCAAATGGGACATCTGTGTTTTCGCCAGCAGATCACTCGAGCATTAGAAACGGAATTCGGCGTACGAATTCGGGAGGCATGGCTGAAAATCGATGGGGAAAGCGTTCTTGAACGATTCCATGAGCCTCCTAAAGCCAGAGATTGCTGGTACTTTACGCTGGCTCCATCGTCGTTCGACACCCCTTCCGGCATTGCGGAATCATCGTGATCCCGCCAGGATCGAAGGATCTGTCTTGATTAAATCCCGCACCCGCACGATTCTCATGGTCAGCGCCTGCGGAACTCTGCTGGCGTGCATCGGGCTCGTGTCCCTCTCGGCCGCACAGGCCACCACCGGAGCTACAGCGGCGGAGACGGACATGCCCACCGCTGTCGAAGACTTCCAGTACCCGGAGGCCGACCGGATCCTGACGGAACGCAAGATCACGTTGAAGCGGGGTGACGGACACATCCGGCTCAAGGAAGGCCCCGGCCACACGGTTCCGACCAGCTGCCAGGCGGCGAATGAGATTTTCGTCGAATCACGCCTCGACAAGCTCGGATACTGCTTCACCGTTTCCGGTACGACCGGCTACCTCACCATGGAACTGCCGGACGTCTACGGCATCTGGACGGAGGACCGCTCCGTCAGCGCCAAACTGGTCGCAGCCGGCCAGGAGACGCAGGTGAACATCGGCCCCAACTCGGTCGAACCGGTCGGCGAAAGCCTGCCCGGCGGAAAGCGATCCGTCCTCATCGAACTCCGCGTCACCGGATGAATTAAGGCCCACACGACCGCTGCCGCGCGGCACCGACACCGTGCAAAGCCATTCGACCGGAACGGCAACGATAAGGACAGCACCGCATGCTTCGCTTACGCTCACGCTCGGCGTGGATGACCGGGGCGGTCACCGCCGCTGCCCTCACCTGCCTCCTGCTGGCTGGCACGCCCGCACCCGCCCTCAGCGGTGACGCCGCGCCGGCCGGCTCCTACGCCTTCACCGCCAAGCTGGACATCGGCGACGGCAGACGTGCCTGCACCGGCGCCCTGATCGACCCGTACTGGATCGTCACCGCCGCATCCTGCTTCGCCGACAACCCCGCCCAGCCGACGACCGTCCCCGCCGAGCCGCCCGCGCTCAAGACCACCGCCACCATCGGACGCACCGACCTCACCACCACCACGGGCCAGGTCCGGGGCATCACCGAACTCATCCCCCGCACTGACCGCGACCTCGTCCTCGCCCGGCTCACCATTCCCGTCACCGACATCACCCCGCTCGCCGTCGCCACAACCGCCCCCACCGTCGGCGAGGAACTCCGGGTGACGGGTTACGGCCGCACCAGGACCGAGTGGGTACCCGACAAGCTCCACACCGCCCTATTCACTGTCGGTGGCGTAGACCCGGCCGGCCTCGGCATCACCGCGAAGGCTCCCGCGGACGCCGCCGTCTGCAAGGGCGACACCGGCGGCCCCGCCCTGCGACAGATCGGCGACCACTACGAACTCGCCGCCCTCAACAGCCGCTCCTGGCAGAACAACTGCCTCGGCGCCGCCGGGACCACCCGCACCGGCGCCTACGAGACCCGGGTCGACGACCTCGGGAGCTGGATCCAGCAGACCGAATCCGCCTGGGCCGCCACCGTCCGGTCCGGGAACCGCAACACCGTCTACAACCCGGACACCAGGACCGCCGAGATCTTCACACTGCGGACCGACGGCGCCATGATCCACGCCTACAACACCAACGGCGAAGGCTGGTCGGGCTGGCACCTCATCGACCCCGGAGCGCGGTTCGTCGGCGAGCCGACTGTTGTCCATAACCCGGTCACCAACACCCTCGAGGTCTTCGCCACCGGCACCGACGGGGCGATGTACCGGGCGACGTGGAGCCGGGCTACTGGCTGGGGCCCCTGGACCATGACGGGCGACTGGAAGTTCCGCGGCAACGCCTCCACGGTCTACAACCCCGACACCAGGACAGCGGAGGTCTTCGCTCTGCGGACCGACGGCGTCATGGCGCACCTCTACAACACCAACGGCGAGGGCTGGTCCGGCTGGTACGCGCTGGACCCCGGAGCGCGGTTCGCCGGTGAACCAGCTGTTGTCCACAATCCGATCACCAACAGCCTCGAGGTCTTCGCCACCGGCACCGACGCATCGATGTACCGGGCCACGTGGAGCCGGGCCACTGGCTGGGGCCCCTGGACCATGACGGGCGACTGGAAGTTCCGCGGCAACGCCTCCACGGTCTACAACCCCGACACCAGGACAGCGGAGGTCTTCGCTCTGCGGACCGACGGCGTCATGGCGCACCTCTACAACACCAACGGCGAGGGCTGGTCCGGCTGGTACGCCCTCAACCCCGGAGGCTCGTTCGTCGGCGTGCCGGCCGTCCTCCACAACCCGGTCACCAACAGCCTCGAGGTCTTCGCCACCGGCACCGACGCATCGATGTACCGGGCCACGTGGAGTCGCGCCACCGGCTGGACGCCCTGGACCATGACCGGCAACTGGAAGTTCACCAGCTCACCCGCCGCGGTCTACAACCCGGACACCCGAACAGCCGAGGTCTTCGGCCAGGGCACCGACGGCGTCATGGCCCACAACTACAACACCAACGGCGGAGGCTGGTCCGGCTGGTCCGTGGTCGGCCAGATCCCCGCGACAGGCTGACCGCACCGGTGATCCACCCGCCCGAGACACCAGCAGGTTCATGAACGGAGAAGTGCCACCTCATGCCTCGCATACGCTCACGCTCGGCGTGGATGACCGGGGCGGTCACCGCCGCTGCCCTCACCTGCCTCCTGCTGGCTGGCACGCCCGCACCCGCCCTCAGCGGTGACGCCGCGCCGGCCGGCTCCTACGCCTTCACCGCCAAGCTGGACATCGGCGACGGCAGACGTGCCTGCACCGGCGCCCTGATCGACCCGTTCTGGGTCATCACCGCCGCATCCTGCTTCGCCGATGACCCCTCCCAGCCGACAACCCTGCCCGTGGGTGCGCCCGCGCTCAGGACCACCGTCACCGTCGGTCGTACCGACCTCACCACCGCGGCGGGCCAGGTCCGGGACGTCGTCGAGCTGCTCCCCCGTTCCGACCGCGATCTGGTCATGGCACGTCTGGCCAACCCGGTCACCGATATCACCCCGCTCGCCATGTCCACCACCGCCCCTGTGGCTGGTGAGGAGCTCCGGGTGACGGGCTACGGCCGTACCAAAACCGAGTGGGTACCCGACCAACTTCACAGCGCCGCCTTCACCGTCGGCGCTATCGGGCCGACCGGCCTCGCCATCGCCGCCAAGTCCCCCACAGACGCCGCCGTCTGCAAGGGCGACACCGGAGGCCCCGCCCTGCGACAGGTCGGCGGCCACTACGAACTCGCCGCCCTCAACAGCCGATCCTGGCAGAACAACTGCCTCGGCGCCGCCGAAACCACCCACACCGGCGCCTACAACACCCGCACCGACGACCTCGGCACCTGGATCCAGCAGACCAGCGCCGTTGACTGGAAGACCCCACTCGTCAACACCAACAGCGGAAAGTGCCTGGAGATCGACAGCTCCCTCATGACCGATGGCGCCCGCGCCCAGCAGTGGACCTGCCACAGTCTGCCCACGGCCCGCTGGATCTTCCACTGGGCCGGCGACGGCTGGGAGGTTCGCAACTCCAACAGCGGCAAGGCTCTGGAGATCGAGGACTCCCTCGTGACCGAAGGCGCCAGCGCCCAACAGTGGACCTTCTATAACATCCCCACCCAGAAATGGGACCTCGTCAAAGCCGCTGGCGGCTACGTTCTGAAGAACCGAAACAGCGGGAAGGTCTTGGAGATCGACGACTCGCTCCCAACCGACGGCGCCCGCGCCCAGCAATGGACCTTCTACAACATCCCCACCCAGAAATGGTCCTTCTCGTACTGACCCCCGGAATCGTTCAGTGCAGCAGGTCTCTCCAGGGACGGGATCCCGCTCATGGTGTGGCGTGGGAGGTGCTGGTGGATAAGGACAGGTCTGGACGTCCGAGGAGTACGGTACGTCGCACGAGGGCCGGGTGGGGACGCTTCTGGAAGACGGAAGCACTCCCAAGCCGGTGCACTTCGACTCGAACTCCAGTGGCTTCGGCGGGGAGTTCAGCCACTTGTCCGTTCACGACGGCGCTACCTGCCCGAAGCGCCCCCAGCCGTCCTGGTCGAACTCCGCGTCACCGGCTGATCCCCGCGCTCCCGGCTCCAACCGGAGTCCTTCTGCGCCTCCGATAACTCCGCAGGCCGCCCAGCAGGGGCGCGCAACCGCTGAACTCCAGGGAAACCTATGTCCCGTAGTTCCATCCGGGCCGCGATCGCGTCCGGTCTTCTCTCTTGCGCGGTCGCCGTACCGCTGTTAACCGCGCCCGGCGCCTCGGCCGTGGCTGGCGGTTCCCCCGCCGGCGTCGGCGTCGACGGGTATTCCGCACGCCTGAGCATCGGCACGGGCGACAAGCAGCGCATCTGCTCCGGCACCCTCGTCGACGTCACCCTGGTCCTGACGGCCAAGAGTTGCTTCGACCGCGGCGCGGGCGTCGCGGCCGGCGCGCCCTCGGCGGAGAACGCCACCACGATCACCGTCGGCAAGGCCGACCTGGCCTCGCCTGGCGGCTACGTGAGCGACGTCGTCAAGCTCATTCCGCACGCCGACCGCGACCTGGTGCTGGCCAAACTAGCCCGACCGGCGTTCCAGGTGATACCCGCGACGATCGCCGGCACGGCCCCCACGGCCGGCGAGACCCTGCGGGTGGCCGGCTACGGCCGCACCGAGGACGCCTGGTTCCCCGGCACCCTGCACAACGCGGCGGTGACCGTCAAATCCATCAGCGGCGCCGAGGTCGGCATCGAGTCGGCGACCGCCGGCGCTTCCGCGGTCTGTAAGGGTGACGCCGGTGGCCCCACCCTGCGCGGCACCGGCGCCGCGGCCGAGCTGGTTGCCGTCAACAGCCGGTCCTGGCAGGGCGGTTGCCTCGGCACAAGCTCCGGCCGCACCGACGCGGTCAGCACCCGTGTCGACGGCCTCGCCGGATGGGTCAAGGGCGCCGTCGAACCGCTGGACCTCGGCTGGGACATCTGCGACACCTTCCCCCAGGGCGGACGCTCGCTGTGCGGACCGATCCTGGCCAAGTACATGACCCTCGGCGGACCGGCCGGCACCCTCGGCGCCCCCCTCACGGACACCACCGTCATCGGCATCGGCCGCTACGCGCACTTCGCCGGCAGTCCTGCGACCGGCGGAGCCGCGTCCGTCTACTGGTCGCCCACCACCGGCGCCCACTCCCTCTATGGACCGGCCCGCACCAAGTGGTCACAACTGGGCTGGGAGAACAGTTGGCTCGGCTATCCCACCGCCGACACCCAGGTCACGCTGACCGGAACCCGTACCGATTTCCGAAACGGCTTCGCCACCACGGTCAACAGCAACGCCAACCTCGCCGGTCTGCACACCTACAACGTCGGTGAGGTCGCGGTCACCGCAGGAGACTTCACCAGCGACGGCCGCGACGACGCCATAACCATCGACGCCGACGGCTACCTGTGGCTCCACCCCGGCCAGGCAAACGGAACCCTCGGCCAACCCGTCGCACTGTGGCAGGACGGCGCCTGGAAGGGCATCACCAAACTCGCCGCAGGCGACTTCACCGGCGACGGCAAGACCGACCTCGTGGCCATCTGGACCGACGGGCAGCTTGAGCTCTACCCCGGCAACGGCAACGCGACGTTCCAAGCCTCCGCACCGCTGTGGGCCGACTCCGGCTCCCCCAAGCTCTACAAGGACGCCAAGGAGATCTTCGCAGGCGACTTCACCGGCGACGGCAAGGCCGACCTCGGCGTCGTATGGGCCAGCGGGTCGCTGTGGCTGGCCCCCGGCAACAACACCGGCCGCCTCAACAACAACGGCCTGGCGCCTATCCACATGTGGCCCGAGGAAATCTGGGCCGGCGCCCGCAACGTCCTCGCCGGCGACTTCACCGGCGACGGCAAGACCGACATGGGAGTCATCTGGGGCGGCGGCTCCTTCTACATGCAACCCGGCGACGGCCAAGGCCACATCCAGGGCGGGCTGAACATGTGGCCCGACAACACGTGGAGCGGCGCACGCGACGTGGCGGGCGGCGACTTCGCCGGCGACGGCCAGGACGACGTCCTGTCCATCTGGCCCGACGGAACACTCCACCTGTACCCCAACCTCAAGCCCCTATAGGAATCCGCCAATCCGGATTCGGTGTGGGGGGGGGGGGGGGGGGGGGGGGGGGGGGGGGGGGGGGGCCCCGCCCGCTCGCGCGCCGCCCCCCACACCCTGTTGGGTTGGGGGG
>NZ_JBGWAB010000224.1:0-7366 GCF_041862025.1 Streptomyces sp. AB3(2024) | reverse complement strand
GATCCGGCGCGGGGGATCGCCCTGGCCGCGTCGGGGCGGCTGGGCCGGGCCGGTGCGGCCGCGCGCGTGGCGCCCGTACTGCGGCTGCGCCGGCGGGTCGCGGACCAGGCGGGCCTGGGGGCGCGGGACCGGCTGGAGAACCTGGCGGGGGCCCTGGAAGTGTGCCGCGGCGGGGCCCGGGTGGCGGCCGGGGCGCGGATCGTCCTGGTCGACGACGTGATCACCACCGGGGCCACGCTCGCGGAGGCCGCTCGGGCGCTGCGGGCGGCGGGCCTGGGGGTGAGGGAGGCAGCCGTGGTCGCGGCGCCGGCGGACTCCTTCGTACGGATCCGGGCCGCAACTCGTACAGAGCAAAAATCTTGTGAATAGATTTGGAACTGCCGGGGAATGCGCATCGTTGCAGGTAGTAAGAGGGAACGGCCACCTGGACGGAGGTACGTTCCGGTAGCGGGTGCCGACAACCGGCTTTGAGAGATATGTTCGGTTGTGAGGAACTGGCGATCCTTGGGCACCGGGTACCGGAGCACCAGTCCGTCTGTTGTATTGCCAACCTTGTGTCAGTGCCTGTTCAGGGGGTTTCTCTCTACTCCGAAGTCGGTGGGATGTGGATCTTGCCGGTGGGGGAGGAGGAGGTGAAAGTCGCCAAGTCCGAGGCTCCGGTGTTCACCGGGGCCTGGTGCGAAAGGGAGCGCTTCGCCGCTGTCGGCGAGGCTCTCCGGGAACGGAGTTCTGCGTGGACATCGTCGTCAAGGGCCGCAAGACCGAGGTGCCCGAGCGGTTCCGCAAGCACGTGGCCGAGAAGCTGAATCCGGAGCGGATCCAGAAGCTCGACGCCAAGGTGATCAGCTTGGACGTCGAGGTGTCCAAGGAGCACAACCCGCGCCAGGCCGACCGTTCCGACCGCGTGGAGATCACCCTGCGTTCGCGGGGCCCGGTGATCCGGGCCGAGGCCGCCGCCGCCGACCCGTACGCGGCGCTCGACCTCGCCCAGGACAAGCTGGAGGCCCGGCTGCGCAAGCAGCACGACAAGCGGTTCACCCGCCGTGGCAACGGACGGCTTTCGGCGGCCGAGGTCGTCGACACGGTGCCGGGCGTCGCCACGCTCAACGGCAACGGCGAGCCGGTCGGTGAGGAGAAGGCGGACGGGATCCCGACCACCCGGATCGGTTCCCTGGAAGTGCAGGGCGAAGGCCCGCTCATCGTCCGCGAGAAGACCCACTCGGCCGGCCCCATGTCGCTCGACCAGGCCCTGTTCGAAATGGAACTGGTCGGACACGACTTCTATCTGTTCGTCGACTCCGAGACCAAGATGCCCAGCGTCGTCTACCGCCGTCACGCCTACGACTACGGCGTCGTCCACCTGAACGCCGACGGGGCCTCCAGCTCGGACGAACCGGCCGCGGGCGCGGGCGGCGCGCTGGGCGGCTGATCATTCATCCGTTGCCCCTGCGGATCGCCCCGGCGATCCGCAGGGGCACCTGTGTGAGTGGGGTGGCCGGTAGCCGTCGGCTGATGGCCGGTAGTGGCGCGTATGAGCCAGACGGGCTCCCGAGGGCCCCCTTGCGGTCATCCGGGCATGGAATCATGGCGGGCAGTCAACCGGCGGCCGCTCCTGCCGGATTGGCCCAGCGGCTGAGCACATGCAGGGGGAGGAACGATGGCGGACACCTTCGGGCCGGTACGCGGTGACGACGGCGCGGGCTGTCGTGCGGCGGACCCGGCGGACCCGGCGGCGGATCCGGCCGGGGAGCCCATCCGGGTGCTCGTGGTCGACGACCACGCCCTCTTCCGGCGCGGCCTGGAGATCGTCCTCGCGCAGGAGGAGGACATCCAGGTCGTCGGTGAGGCCGGGGACGGGGCGGAGGCGGTGGACAAGGCCGCCGACCTGCTGCCGGACATCGTGCTGATGGACGTGCGGATGCCGCGCAGGGGCGGGATCGAGGCGTGCACCTCGATCAAGGAGGTGGCCCCCTCCGCGAAGATCATCATGCTGACGATCAGCGACGAGGAGGCGGACCTCTACGACGCGATCAAGGCCGGCGCGACGGGCTACCTGCTGAAGGAGATCTCCACGGACGAGGTCGCCACGGCGATCCGCGCCGTGGCGGACGGGCAGTCGCAGATCAGCCCCTCGATGGCGTCGAAGCTGCTGACCGAGTTCAAGTCGATGATCCAGCGCACCGACGAACGCAGACTGGTGCCCGCGCCGCGGCTGACGGACCGCGAGCTGGAGGTGCTGAAGCTGGTGGCCACGGGGATGAACAACCGGGACATCGCCAAGCAGCTGTTCATCTCCGAGAACACCGTCAAGAACCACGTGCGCAACATCCTGGAGAAGCTGCAGCTGCACTCGCGGATGGAAGCGGTCGTCTACGCGATGCGCGAGAAGATCCTGGAGATCCGGTAGCGCGTCAGAGCGCGTCCAGCTCCGCCGTGACCGCCGCGGCCTCCGCGGGCGAGGAGGCGCGTTCGACGCGGACTGCGTCGCAGCCGACCCACTCCGCCGCCTCCCGCAGGGCGCGGGCCATCGCGGGCGCCGCCTTCGGGGTCGTCAGCGAGAGCCGGCGGGCCACCAGCGTGGTGCCCTCGCGGCCCGGGTCCACCCGGCCCTGGAGCCGGCCCCCGGCCAGCAGCGGCATCGCGAAGTAGCCGTGGATCCGCTGGGGTTTGGGGACGTAGGCCTCCAGCTTGTGCGTGAAGCCGAAGATCCGCTCGGTGCGGGGCCGGTCCCATACGAGCGAGTCGAACGGGGACAGCAGGGTGGTGCGGTGGCGGCCCGCGGCGGCCGCGGCCAGGGCGGCCGGATCGGCCCAGGCGGGCTTGGCCCAGCCCTCCACCGTCACCGGGACCAGCCCGGAATCCGCCACCACCGCGTCGAACTGCTCGCCCTTGAGGCGGTGGTAGTCGGAGATGTCGGCGCGGGTGCCGACGCCCAGAGACCGCCCGGCCAGGGCCACGAGCCGGCGCAGGCACTCGCGGTCGTCCAGGTCGTCGTGGAGCAGGGCGTCCGGGACGACCCGCTCGGCGAGGTCGTAGACCCGCTTCCAGCCGCGCCGCTGCGAGCAGACCACGTCACCGGTGTCGAGCAGCCACTCCACCGCGATCTTGGTTTCGGACCAGTCCCACCAGGGGCCGCCGTTCTTCGCGCCGCCCAGCTCGGTGGAGGTGAGCGGGCCGTCCGCCTTCAGCCGGTCCAGGACCAGGGCGCAGGAACCCTCCCGGTCCTTCATCTTGTGCCAGCGGTAGCCGTGCGCCCGCTTGACCCGGCGGCGGAACGCGAAGTGCGGCCACTCCTCGATCGGCAGGATGCACGCCGCGTGCGACCAGTACTCGAAGGCGTGGTTGTCGCTCCAGTAGGCCTTCTCGACGGTGTCCCGGCCGACCGCGCCCAGGCGCGCGTACGGGATCAGCTCGTGCGAGCGGGCCAGCACCGAGATCGTGTCCAGCTGTACGGCGCCCAGGTGGCGCAGCACCCCGCGGACCCCTCCCCGCCGGTCGGGCGCGCCGAGGAAGCCCTGTGCGCGCAGCGCGATGCGGCGGGCCTCGTCGGCGGAGAGGGACACGGACGGGTGTGGCGTGCTGGCCGGGCTGCTGGTCATGGTGGGCAGCCTAGGCGGCGCCACCGACAGCGGGTCCGGGCTCCCGGGCGGGGAGGTGGGGCAGCGCGGGGGTCAGGCCGAGGTCGGAGGGGAGCAGCGCACCGATCCAGCAGTCGCGGGCGGTGCCGTTGCGGAGCAGGGCGGCCCGCAGGGTGCCCTCGAAGCGGAAGCCGGCCTTCTCGGCGACGGCCCGGGAGCCCGCGTTGCCGACCTCGGCGCGCCATTCCAGCCGCAGGGCGCCGAGCTCGTCGAAGGCCCAGCGGGAGACGGTGTCCAAGGCCTCGGTCATGTAGCCGTTGCCGCGGTGTTCCCGGGTCGCCCAGTAGCCGACCTCGTACAGCTTCTCCCCGAACGCCTCGTGCACGTAGACGCCCACAGCCGCGACCAGCGGGCCGCCGGCGCCGAGACGGACCGCGAAGGCGTACCCCGTGTCCTCGCGCCAGCCGGCGGGGACCCGCTCGCTCACGAAGGTCTTCGCGTCGGCGCGCGTGTAGGGGGAGGGGACCATGGTCCAGCGCTGGATGTCGGGGTCCTGTCCGGCGGCGTGCGCCTCCTCCTCGTCCGACGGGGCGAAGGGCCGCAGGTCCAGGCGGGTGGTGCTCAGTATCACGGGTTCCATGGACGGATTGTGGCGGTCCGGGTGGTCACGGGCGAGCAGTTTTCGTCCGGCCCGGCACCTTCGGCCCGGTCCACACGTTCTCATTCCGGGCACCCGTGCCCTGCGGACACGGCGGACCTCCCGGCGCGACCACGTCCTCGCTTACGATGGCCGTTGCGGTGGGGCCCACCTGCCGTGCCCGGTTACGAACAGTGCCCAGGCCCGACCGGCAAGGAGACAAACCTCGGTGTCCGTCTTCAACAAGCTCATGCGTGCAGGCGAAGGCAAGATCCTGCGCAAACTGCACCGCATCGCGGACCAGGTCAACTCCATCGAAGAGGACTTCGTCAACCTCTCCGACGCCGAGTTGCGCGCGCTCACGGACGAGTACAAGCAGCGCTACCAGGACGGCGAGAGCCTGGACGACCTGCTGCCCGAGGCCTTCGCGACCGTTCGCGAGGCCGCGAAGCGTGTGCTCGGCCAGCGGCACTACGACGTCCAGATCATGGGTGGTGCCGCGCTGCACCTCGGCTACGTCGCCGAGATGAAGACCGGTGAGGGCAAGACCCTCGTCGGCACGCTGCCGGCGTACCTGAACGCGCTGTCCGACAAGGGCGTCCACCTGATCACGGTGAACGACTACCTCGCCGAGCGCGACTCCGAGATGATGGGCCGGGTCCACAAGTTCCTGGGCCTGTCGGTCGGCTGCATCCTGGCGAACATGTCCCCGGCCCAGCGCCGGGAGCAGTACAGCAGCGACATCACGTACGGCACGAACAACGAGTTCGGCTTCGACTACCTGCGCGACAACATGGCGTGGTCGCAGGACGAGCTCGTGCAGCGCGGCCACAACTTCGCCGTGGTCGACGAGGTCGACTCGATCCTCGTCGACGAGGCCCGCACCCCGCTGATCATCTCCGGTCCGGCCGACCAGGCCACGAAGTGGTACGCGGACTTCGCCAAGCTGGTCACCCGGCTGACCAAGGGCGAGGCCGGGCAGCCGCTCAAGGGCATCGAGGAGACCGGCGACTACGAGGTCGACGAGAAGAAGCGCACCGTCGGCATCCACGAGGCCGGTGTCGCGAAGGTCGAGGACTGGCTCGGCATCGAGAACCTGTACGAGTCGGTGAACACCCCCCTCGTCGGGTACCTCAACAATGCGATCAAGGCCAAGGAACTGTTCAAGATCGACAAGGACTACGTCGTCATCGACGGCGAAGTCATGATCGTCGACGAGCACACCGGCCGTATCCTCGCCGGCCGCCGCTACAACGAGGGCATGCACCAGGCCATCGAGGCGAAGGAGGGGGTGGACATCAAGGACGAGAACCAGACCCTCGCCACGATCACCCTCCAGAACTTCTTCCGCCTGTACTCGAAGCTGTCCGGCATGACCGGTACGGCCATGACCGAGGCCGCCGAGTTCCACCAGATCTACAAGCTCGGCGTCGTCCCGATCCCGACCAACCGCGGGATGGTCCGCAAGGACCAGCCGGACCTGATCTACCGCACCGAGGTCGCGAAGTTCGCGGCGGTCGTCGACGACATCGCGGAGAAGCACGAGAAGGGCCAGCCGATCCTGGTCGGCACCACCTCGGTCGAGAAGTCCGAGTACCTCTCGCAGCAGCTCTCCAAGCGCGGCGTCCCGCACGAGGTGCTGAACGCGAAGCAGCACGAGCGCGAGGCCTCGATCGTCGCCCAGGCCGGCCGCCGCGGCGCCGTCACCGTCGCCACGAACATGGCCGGCCGCGGTACCGACATCAAGCTCGGCGGCAACCCGGACGACCTCGCCGAGGCGGAGCTGCGTCAGCGCGGCCTCGACCCGGAGGAGCACATCGAGGAGTGGGCGCACGCCCTGCCCGAGGCGCTCAAGCGGGCCGAGGCGGCCGTGAAGGCCGAGTTCGAAGAGGTCAAGGAGCTCGGCGGGCTGTACGTGCTGGGCACCGAGCGGCACGAGTCGCGCCGTATCGACAACCAGCTGCGCGGCCGCTCCGGCCGTCAGGGCGACCCGGGCGAGTCCCGCTTCTACCTGTCGCTGGGCGACGACCTGATGCGCCTGTTCAAGGCGCAGATGGTCGAGCGGGTCATGGCCATGGCGAACGTGCCGGACGACGTGCCGATCGAGAACAAGATGGTCACGCGGGCCATCGCCTCGGCGCAGTCGCAGGTCGAGACCCAGAACTTCGAGACCCGCAAGAACGTCCTGAAGTACGACGAGGTCCTCAACAGCCAGCGTGAGGTCATCTACGGCGAGCGCCGCCGCGTCCTGGAGGGCGAGGACCTGCACGAGCAGGTCGTCTTCTTCATGGACGACACGATCGACGCGTACATCGCGGCCGAGACGGTCGAGGGCTTCGCCGAGGAGTGGGACCTGGACCGGCTGTGGGGCGCCTTCCGCCAGCTCTACCCGATCAAGGTCACGGTGGAGGAGCTGGAGGAGGCCGCCGGCGACCGCGCGGGCATCACCGCCGAGTTCATCGCGGAGTCCGTCAAGGACGACATCCACGAGCAGTACGCGACGCGCGAGAAGGCGCTCGGCTCCGACGTCATGCGCGAGCTGGAGCGGCGCGTGGTGCTGTCGGTGCTGGACCGCAAGTGGCGTGAGCACCTGTACGAGATGGACTACCTGCAGGAGGGCATCGGCCTGCGGGCGATGGCCCAGAAGGACCCGCTGGTCGAGTACCAGCGCGAGGGCTTCGACATGTTCAACGCCATGATGGAGGGCATCAAGGAGGAGTCCGTCGGCTACCTGTTCAACCTGGAGGTCCAGGTCGAGCAGCAGGTCGAGGAGGTTCCGGTGCAGGCCGCGGCGCCGTCCATGACGAAGGAGCCGGCCGGGGCCGCGCGTCCCGAGATCCGGGCGAAGGGTCTGGACGCCCCGCAGCGTCCGGACCGGCTGCACTTCTCCGCGCCGTCGGTGGACGGCGAGGGCGGGATCGTCGAGGGCGACTTCGACGCGGACGGCTCCGCCGGTGACGGCGGGGACGGGATGACGCGGGCGGAGCGGCGCAAGGCGCAGAAGGCCTCCGGCGGTCGTCGGCGCAAGAAGTAACCCCCTGGGGGTTCCGCAGCACCCGGCCGGGGGGGGGGGGGGGGGGGGGGGGGGGGGGGGGGGCCGGGGGGGGGGGGGGGGGGGGGGGGGGGGGGGGGGGGGGGGGGGGGGGGGGGG
>NZ_JBGWAB010000223.1:0-7379 GCF_041862025.1 Streptomyces sp. AB3(2024) | reverse complement strand
GGCGTAGGAGCCGAGGCCGCCGCTGGCGCCCCAGATCAGGACGTTGTCGCCCTGCTTCATCCCGGCGCCGTTGCGGGAGACCAGCTGGCGGTACGCGGTCGAGTTGACCAGGCCCGGGGAAGCGGCCTCCTCCCAGCTGAGGTGGTCCGGCTTGGGCATCAGCTGGTTGGACTTGACCAGGGCGATCTCGGCGAGGCCGCCGAAGTTGGTCTCGAAGCCCCAGATCCGCTGCTCGGGGTCGAGCATCGTGTCGTTGTGGCCGTCCGAGGACTCCAGCTCGACCGAGAGGCAGTGCGCGACGACCTCGTCGCCCGGCTTCCAGGCGTTGACGCCGGGACCGGTGCGCAGCACGACGCCCGCGAGGTCGGAGCCGATGACGTGGTACGGGAGGTCGTGGCGCTTGGTGAGCTCCGAGAGGCGCCCGTAGCGCTCCAGGAAGCTGAAGGTGGAGACCGGCTCGAAGATCGAGGTCCACACGGAGTTGTAGTTGACCGAGGAGGCCATGACGGCCACGAGGGCCTCGCCCGGACCGAGTTCGGGGACCGGGACCTGGTCGAGGTGCAGGGACTTGCGGGGGTCCTTCTCACGGGTGGTGAGCCCGGCGAACATCTCCGCCTCGTCCTTGTGCACGGTGATCGCGCGGTACGAGTCGGGGAGCGGCAGGGCCGCGAAGTCGGCGGGCGTGGCGGCCTGCGACTGGATCGCGTCCAGGATGTCCTTCACGGTGTTGCCTCCGGCTGAGCGCTGATGAGGGTGCGCTGAGGGGTACGCGTTGCGTGCGTGGGAGCGTGTGTGGGTGCTGCGAGTGCCGTCGGTCCGGCGGAGCGGTGGTGCTGGCGCACCCGTGGTGAGGTGCGCGGGGCCTGGTGACGCAGGCATCCGGGGCGCGTTCCGTGCCGAGTGGGCGTGGGCCGCGGGGACATCCGGACGAGATTCAACGTATGGCACCCCGTGTCACTCAGCAAGGCACCGCGTGCCAAAACTTTCTCTCATTTGCCTATTGACCTGCGCAGATGAGCGATGATCGATCAGAGTTACCCGCGAGTAGGGGCAAGCCGGACAAACGAAAGTGGCCGCCCCCGAATCGGGAGCGGCCACTGTGACCGGGAGCACCCCCAGCGGCAGCTGGGGGAGCGACTACCTGTTCCTGAGCGCCTCTTCGATGGTCCTCATGACCTCGTCGAGCGGAGCGTCGGTCCGGGCCACCGCGACCAGCACCTCGCCCTCGGTGCGGACGGCCGCCTGCGGAGCCGGGGCCGGGGCGTCCGCGACGGCGGTGCGCCCCGCGCCGATCCCGGAGCCGAAGGTCTTGCGGACGATCGAGAAGGCGTGGTCCAGCTGCGCCTCCACGTCCCCCTGCCCGCCGGCCCGCAGCCAGCGCCGCAGCACGTGGTTGTGGGCGGTGACCACCGCCGAGGCGGCCACCTCGGCCAGCAGCGGATCGTCGTTGCCGTCGTGGTGGTCCTGCTCGTCGAAATGGGCCAGCAGGTAGCGGGTGAACAGCCGCTCGTACCGGGCCACCGAGGCGATCTCCCGCTCCCGCAGCGCCGGCACCTCGCGGGTCAGCCGGTAGCGCTCCACCGACACCGCCGGAGAGGCGGCGTACATCTTCATGACTTCCTTGATCCCCCGGCACACCGTGTCGAGCGGGTGCTCGTGCGCCGGGGCCACGTCCAGGACCGCCTCGGCGCGGATCAGGGTGTCGTCGTGGTCCGGGAAGATCGCCTCTTCCTTGGAACGGAAGTGCCGGAAGAAGGTCCGGCGGGCCACCCCGGCGGTCGCGGCGATCTCGTCGACCGTGGTGGCCTCGTACCCCTTCGTCGCGAAGAGCTCCATGGCCGCCGTGGCGAGCTCACGGCGCATCTTGAGCCGCTGGGCGGCGGCCCGGGTGCCGGCCGCGCTCTCCGGGGCGTCGGAGGCCGAGGAGGCGCGGGGTGAGGTCTTGGCGGGCTGGGACATAGAGCGAAAGTACTTCATTCGGGCAGGGGAGCGCGCCTGTGGGGGGTCGGACAGGGGTGGATGCGGGGGAGGGCCCGCACTGGGCCCGGGAGGGTTCGTCCGCCGTGAGGGTCCGGCGGACCCGAGCAGCCCTCCCCACGCATCCTGTCCGGGGACCGCCGGATCGGGGGGAGTCCCCTTACCGGCGGGCGTACTCACGGAATCCGCGGCCTGTCTTCCGGCCCAGGCAGCCCGCCGCGACCAGGTGCTCCAGCAGCGGGGAGGGAGCCAGGCCCGGGTCGCGGAACTCCTGGTGGAGGACCTTCTCGATGGCGAGCGACACGTCCAGGCCGACGACGTCGAGCAGCTCGAAGGGCCCCATCGGGTACCCGCCGCCCAGCTTCATCGCGGCGTCGATGTCGTCGATGCCGGCGTAGTGCTGCTCGACCATCTTGATCGCGTTGTTCAGGTACGGGAACAGCAGCGCGTTCACGATGAAGCCCGCCCGGTCCCCGCAGTCCACCGGGTGCTTGCGCACCTTCGCGCAGACCTCGCGGACGGTGGAGTGCACGTCGTCGGCCGTCAGGACGGTCCGGACCACCTCGACCAGCTTCATGGCCGGGGCCGGGTTGAAGAAGTGCATGCCGATCACGTCCTGGGGACGCGCCGTGGCCCGCGCGACGGCGATCACCGGGAGCGAGGAGGTGGTCGTGGCCAGGACGGCGCCCGGCTTGCACACCTTGTCCAGGCCCGCGAAGAGCTCCTGCTTGACGGCCAGGTCCTCGGCGACGGCCTCCACCGCCAGGTCCACCTCGGCGAAGGCCTCCAGCGAACCGGCCGGGGTGATCCGGCCGAGGGTCTGCGCGGCGGCCTCCTCCGTCAGGCGGCCCTTGGACACCGCACGGCCCAAGGACTTCCCGATCGCGGCCTTCGCGGCCTCGGCCTTCTCCTGGCTGCGGGCCGCCAGCACCACGTCGTAGCCGGCCTGCGCGAAGACCTGGGCGATGCCGCTCGCCATGGTCCCCGAGCCGGCCACGCCCACCGAGGAGACCGGACGGCCCGTGCCCAGCAGGGACCCGTCCGGCGGGGTCTGCAGGTCGCGGACGACCACCGCGCTGCCCGGCGCCTCGTAGGTGTAGAACCCGCGGCCCGACTTCTGGCCGGTCAGCCCGGCCTCGGCGAGGTGGCCGAGGATCGGGGCCGGGGCGTGCAGCCGGTCGCCGGAGGAGGCGTACATGGCCTCCAGCACGGTGCGCGCGGTGTCCACGCCGATCAGGTCGAGCAGCGCCAGCGGGCCCATCGGCAGCCCGCAGCCCAGCCGCATCGCCGCGTCGATGTCCTCGCGGGAGGCGTACTTCGCCTCGTACATGGCAGCGGCCTGGTTGAGGTAGCCGAAGAGCAGGCCGTCGGCGACGAAACCGGGCCGGTCGCCGACCGCGACGGGCTGCTTGCCCAGCTCGCGGGCCAGCTCGGTGACCGCCTCGACGGCCGGGGGCGCGGTCAGCACGCAGGAGACGATCTCCACGAGCTTCATCGCCGGGGCCGGGTTGAAGAAGTGCAGGCCGAGCACCCGCTCGGGGCGCAGCGACTCGGCGGCGAGCCGGGTCACCGACAGGGCGTTGGTGCCGGTGGCCAGGATCGTGTCGGGGCGCACGATCGCGTCGAGCTCGTCGAAGAGGCGGTGCTTGAGGTCGTAGTCCTCCGGGACCACCTCGATGACGAGGTCGGCGTCGGCCGCGGCGCCGAGGTCGGTGAAGGTGCGGAAGCGGGCCAGGACCCCCTCGCGCTCCTGCTCGGTGAGGCGCTCCTTCGCGACGGAGCGGGCCGTGGCGGCGGCGAGGGAGGCGGTGGCCCGGCGGGCGGCGGCCTCGCTGACGTCGATGCCGATGACCTCGCGGCCGGCCCGGGCGAGGACCTCGGCGATGCCGGTGCCCATCGTGCCGAGGCCGACGACGGCGACGGTGCGCGGACTGCTGGACGGGGTGGACTGACTGGACGTGGACGGAAGGTCCATCGCGGGACTCCAGTGGAATGAGGGTGACGACTGGGAAGCGCGCGCGGCGCACGGTGCGCGCGCGGGGTGCCGTACGGCGAAGGGTGTGGGAACGTGCGGGGACGCGGTGCGGGGACGCGGGGCGTCGACGCGGTGCGCGCGGAGCCGTACGGCCGTGCCGTGCGGGGCGGGCCCGGAGTGCTCGCGCCCGGGGAAGACCGGGTGCGGCGGGCCTGGGCGGCACGACCCTGTCCCGGGGTCCTGCCGTGCGTGAAGGTGGTGCGGTGAACCGACTGACACGGGCGGCTGCGTCACCAGGCCGGTCCCGTGCGTGTGGTAACGACAGTAACCCGGCGGTAACTGGTGCGCCAGAGCGCGGAGATGTGAGCTGTACCGCCCAAATGTACCGATCATCGATGATCGATCAGCCGGGCCTGCGGAACTCCGCCGAACGGGGCGTGGCGAGGCCCGCCGAGCCCTAGGGTGGCGGTGTGAACGACGTGCTGGAGCGCCTGCGGGCCGAGGCGGACGGATCGCCGGAGTACGAGGAACTGCTCGTGGCGGGTCCCGATGCGCTGGCCGCGTCGCTGACCTCCGCCGGGCGGCCCCTGTGGGCGCGCGAACTGGCGGCCTACCGGCTCGGCCTGGCCCGCGACCGGCGCGCCTTCGAACCGCTGGTCCTGCTGCTCAACCACCGGGACCCGGCGCGCTGCGAGGCCGCCGCGCAGGCCCTCGCCGTCCTCGGGGACCCGCGCACCGCCCGCGCGGCGGCGGCGCTGGCGACGAACGCCCTGCGCACCGCCTACGCCCTGCACCCGGTCCGGCTGCTGGCCGCGCTGCGGGCCCCCGAGTCGGCGCCGGCGCTGATGGCCACCCTGTCGCGGCTGCTCGCGCCGCACGACCCGTACTGGCGGGTGGCCCTCGCCTGCGTCGAGGGGCTCGGGGCGCTGGCCGACCCGCGCGCCCGCGACGTCCTGGTCCGGGCCCAGGCCCACCCCCGGCTGGCGGCGGCGGCCACCGACGCCCTGGGCCGGCTGCTGGCCGGGCACCCGGACGCGTAACCGGGTCCCGCCCGACGCCCGACGCCCGACGGCCGACGCCCGACGCCCGACGCCCGACGGCCCGGCCGCCTGACCGCCCGACACCCGGCCTCCCGGCGGCCGCCCTTCAGTGGCCGCCGGTCTCCGGGACGATCGCGAATGCCTCGATCTCCATGAGCAGCTCGGGCCGGAACAGGGCCGAGACCACCACCGCCGAAGAGGCCGGCAGCAGGTGCGGGGGGATCACCGCGTCGCGGGCGGCCCGGACGGCCGGGAAGTGGGCCGTGTCCGTCATGAAGTAGGTCAGCTTCACCACGTCCTCGAACCCGGCCCCGGCCGCGGCCAGGCACCGTCGCAGGTTCTCGAACACCTGCCGGGCCTGGGCCGCCGGGTCGCCCTCGCCGACCACCTCGCCCTTCTCGTCGAGGGCGCACTGCCCGGAGACGGCCACGAAGCGCCCCGTCCCCCAGACGACGTGCTGGTAGCCGTGGCCGGGGGCGACCCCCTCGGGCGCCGTGATCCGGGTGAGCGCGCCGCCGTCGTTCTCAGAAATGGTCATGGACACGATCTTGCCGGGTACGGGTCAGCCGCGGAACCCCAGCAGTCCGTGCAGGGCGGCTCCCCCGGCCGACGGCGGCACCGCGCGCGTCGCGGCGGCCGGCTTCGGGGCGGGCTGGGCCGGACAGGTGGCGTCCGCGGCCTGACCCGTCCTCAGGTACGCGGCGAGCTTCTCGTCCAGGCACTTGTTCCCGCTCAGGGCGATGCCGTGGTTGCCGCCGCCCTCCTCCACCACCAGCGCCGAGCCGGCCAGCTTGTCGTGCATGGTCACGGCGCCCTCGAAGGGGGTCGCCGCGTCCTCGGTCGCCTGGAACAGCAGCGCCGGGGGCAGGTCGTGGTTCGTCACGTCCGGCGTCCGGAGCGGCTCCGTCTTCCAGAACGCGCACGGGGCGTTGTACCAGGCGTTGTTCCAGGTCATGAAGGGCGCCTTGGCGTGCGTGCGCCACATGTCGGCCCGCCACGTGTTCCAGTCCCGGGGCCAGGCCGAGTCCCGGCACTGCACCGCCGTGTACACGCTGTAGCTGTTGCCCGCCGAGGGCTCCACCGCCCCGAACCGTTCGTACGCCGCCACGAGCGGCTTGGGGTCCTCGCGCACCGCGTACGAGGCGAAGGCTTCGGCGAGGGCCGGCCAGTAGCCGTTGTAGTAGCCGCCCGGCATGTAGGTGTCCTCCAGCTCCGCCGGCCCCACCTTCCCGCCCGCCGGAGCGGACCGCAGCGCCGTGCGCATCGCGTACCAGCGCTCCTCGACCGCGGCCGGGTCGGTGCCCAGGTGGTAGGTGGCGTCGTACTGGGCCACCCAGGCCAGGAAGGACTTGTGGCGGGCGTCGAAGGCCTGGTCCTGGGCGAGGTTGTCCTCGTACCAGACCCCACCCGGGTCGACCACGGAGTCCAGCACCAGACGGTGCACCCGGTCCGGGTGCAGGCGGGCGTACACCGCGCCCAGGTAGGTCCCGTAGGAGTAGCCGAAGTAGCTGAGCCGCTCGGCGCCCAGGGCCGTGCGCAGCACCTCCAGGTCGCGGGCGGCCGAGACGGTGCCCACGTACGGGAGGACGTCCGCGTGCTTGGTCTGGCAGGACTCGGCGAAGGACCGCACCCGCTCCAGGTTGGCCTGCTCGGTCGCCGGGTCGAGGGGTACGGAGTCGGGCCGGACCGGCTTGAAGTGACCGGCCCCGCAGTCCAGGACGGGCTCGCTCTTGCCCACGCCCCGGGGGTCGAAGCCGATCACGTCGTACTGGCCGGCCACGTCCTTGGGCAGCGCGGAGGCGACGAAACCGGCCAGGGCGCGGCCGCTGCCGCCCGGGCCGCCGGGGTTGACCAGCAGGGGGCCCTGGGAGGTGGCGGCGGTGTGCGGGACCCGGGTCAGGGCCAAGGAGATCTGCCGCCCGGCGGGGTGGTCGTGGTCGAGCGGGACCTTCAGGGAGGCGCACTGGAGCGTCGGGTAGCGGGGCGTCGCGCAGCCGGTCCAGCGCAGGGTGGCGGCGGCCGGGGCGGGCGCGGGCGCCGCTGCGGGTGCCGGAGCCGCGACCACCGGGCTCGCGAGGGCGGTGGCGATGGCGGAGAGCGACAGCAGTACGGCGGCGCGCTTCTTCGACGGATGCGGAACGGGGTGCAGCATGGGGCCTCCCAGCCGAGGGTTCTGGGCGGAATCGTCCCGGAAACCATCGCGGGAAGGCGGGATTGGGCAGCCTATTGGCCCGATGTGATGACCCCTCGGCAGGCGCGCGCGGCCATCGGGGTGATCGCCGGGGGGTGGGCCGGGCCGGCCCCGCGGGGGCCGGGTCCCCGGGGCGCTCCGGGACGGGCGCGGTCCGCGCCGCCCGGGGTCCCGCCGGGCCGGTGCCGAATTCGGC
>NZ_JBGWAB010000222.1:0-7572 GCF_041862025.1 Streptomyces sp. AB3(2024) | reverse complement strand
GAGATCGGCCCGGTCGTGTGTCCACCGGCGTGGTCGTTGCGTCCCTATGAGCAGTGGCTCCGTGGCTTCGCAGCCGATCAGCTCCATCGGGACGGGGGCCGGGTCCGCTCGGGGCTTGAACAGGCCGTCCACGGCAGAGCACCGGCCCGCATTGGCGGCAGCGGCCGTCGTTCCCGCGAAGAGCTCGAAGCGCGGCGCCGCGGGCCGTTCGAAGAGGCTTTCCTCGTTCCTGACTCCGGCGCCGATCACGATGTCGTACCGCGAGGGATCGGCCGGATGAGACTGATGGGCCACCACGACCGCGTCGACGAGAGTCCACCACTGCACGGGCTGATCGTCGTCCCAGACCTCGACGCACACGTCGCCCAGGCTCCGCAACGAGACGTCAGGCCCGGCCAGGACCTCGCTCAGGAGGCCGTCGGGACTGCATCCGCGGAGGGTGAGGACCTCCCGGGGCGGTGGGACCGGGTCGACGAACAGCCCTTCGACACCCGCGCACCTCCCCCAGAGTTGTTCCACGCCGTCCTCGTCCTCCTGGACCAGGAGGTATTTCACCGGGAAGCCCCGGTCCCACCGAGCGTGATCTGTGACGCGCACCCAGCCCCCGAACATGTGACCGACCCTCGAACCTACGATACGGACCCGCCGGCCCGGCGGTGAAGGCGGCCGTACCGGGGACACGGTCGGCCCGTGTGGCGCAGTACGGCTGCGCGTGCCCGGCGCCTGATGGATATAATGAGTGAACCATCCTGTTACTCAGGCGCGGAAGCCCCCCACTTCGGTGGGGGGCTTCCGTCTTTCCGGGAGTCGGCTGCCCGTTCAGGCGACCTGCAGCTTCGGACGGCCGGTCGGAGTGGGCGGCGTCTGCTGGTACGTCGGCAGCTTCAGGTTGGGCAGGTCCCCCGACTGAATGCGCACGAGCGTCGCGCGGAACGCCGCCTCCATGTCCTCAGGGCTCTCGTACTTCGCCGCCAGCGGGTGGAGTCGGTACGAGTTGCCGTTGCGTTCTCCGCTGCGCGGCCTGAGGACGATGTTCAGATCGCACAGGGGCGCCATGAGGCCGCTGACGGCCTGCGGCGTGACCCCGTACTCCGCCGCCATGTCCTTCTGCCGGACCGGGAGGACTCCCCCGAAGTCGCTGCGGGAGACGAGGTACTGGAGGAACTTGACGGCAGACCCGGACAACGGCAGGGCCCAGATGCGCTCCGCGATGATCGGAGACATGACGTTAGCCATGGGAGAGCCTTCCTCGTGAGCGGGTGCCCTCGAAGGGGCATGGCAGAACTATCACCCGGTACGCCTCCTTCCGCGAAGGCGGGCTTCGGCCTCGTAGCCGAAGTCGAGGTCGAGTTCCTCCTGATGGGCACCTTGGGGGCCCACTGCGTAGGGGAAGGCCTCGACGTCGTGCTCGTGGCGGTCGGAGATCTCGGAGAGGACCTCGTGCTGGGCCGTGCTGTTGCCGTGGAACCACAGCCGCACGTTGATCTGGATACGACCGTTGCCGGCCTTTTCCACCCAGTTGTAGCCGCAGAGCGCCTGGACGGCTCGATTGACCGTGGACCGCGTGATCATCTTGCCGCCCTTCTGGGCGGCGATCTTGTTCAGTCCGTCCGTGATCTCCTGTTGCGTGTACGGGGTGATGCCGGTCCCCGGCACCTGCCCTCCGGCCACGAAGAGGAACACGCACAGCTGGGACTTGGTGATGCTGTTCGCGACGGCCAGCTGCGCCAGCAGCTGCGTGAACCAGTTGCTGGCCAGGCTGTATCCGGCTCCCCCGGCCATGTCGTGTACGGCGCGGGGGTCGGCCGCGTACTCGAAGTGGACTCCCTTGAGCCTACGGCGGCCTCCTGGGTCGGTGGCCTCGACCACCTTCTCCCCGAGCTGCTGGCCCAGGACCGCCAGGATGTCTCCGTACTCGGCTTCGTTGCCCGCGGCGGTGGGAACGGGCAGGGGCCGGGGCCCGCGCCGACGACGGGCGGGCGGATCAGATGTCACTGGACCTCCTTGTTACTCAGGCGGTCCGAGAGTATCCAAAAAATCAACGTGTGCTTGTCTTTTGGCGCCCCGGCGCGCCGGATGAGACCTCCGGGCACGCCGCCGTTCGAACGCTGCGACAAAAATCCACGCCGTGTGAAGTTTTTCTGCGCCCAAGTGCCGAAAGTACACCGCTGCTTGATTTCGCGTGTCGCGATGACGACACATAATTGCAAAGCCCACGCATGCATTCCGCCCCCTCGGGGCTCGCGGCCCACCTCTCTGACCTGCGGTGTTTCCAAGCCTGTTGGCGCCACCCGAAAGTAAAGCAGTGCTTGATTTATTCGCGAAATGTGCTCGCCAGGTACACATTTCGGAACCCCAAATGTGTCCTGGGGGACACATAGGGCGCGACAAACATGCAGGTCAGAGGCCTAAAGTCGCGGCGCCCTCTTATTAAAGAGCGGCTGCCGAGGACGGCCGTGAGGCTCCATCAGGTTCTTGGTCGGTGAGCAGCACGGAAGCACCGCTCAACAGCTCGATCGGTGTGTCGACGGTCGGCGAAGTACCACGACTTCTCCACTCCGAACTGAACCAAGTCACCTCGAAGTCCACGAGGGCTGTACTTTTCGTGCTTGTTCCGGGCCCGGGTCTCAGCCACATCTGGGATCAACCACCCTTTGCCACCGGCCTCATGCCCAGTGGAGGCGCTCAGCGCCCGAGGGGTGCACGGCTGACCGTCGGGGAGGCCGGGCAGGGTGCGAGGGGCGGGCCGGTCTGGGGCATCAAGCGCCTGGCGAGGGCGTCTGTGGGGCGGCGAAGCCCAGTGCTGCTGCTTTGGCTGGGCCTGTTCGAACCCGCACCACCGAATGCGAGCCCCGACGCTCGGGCCGCCGAACGAGCACGGTCAGTGGCCACCTGCACCAACTCCAGGCTCAGCCACACTTACAGGCTCCAAAGCACCCTCAACCCGCGGCCGCCAACGATGGCCGGCCACTCCGGCGGGGCACCGCAAGCCCGCCAGGGCTGAGGAGCTACCGACCCAAGGCCTCGTCAGTCCGACCGGTGGGTTTGGCAGGCCGCGGACCTGCTCCAGCACCTCACCGAAACCTGGACCGGCACCTGCCCCACCTGCAGAGAAGCCATCCCGCAGCCACACGACACCTGCCAACAGAGCACTACTAGGATCTGCGGCATGGCAACACGACTCGTACAGATCAACATGAAGGCCCGGGACGACTCCGCGCTCGGCCGGTTCTGGGCGGAGGCACTCGGTTGGGGTGTCGACAGCGAGGGTCCCGGTGTGACCAACCTCGAACCCGTGGGATTCTCCTACCCCGACCCCGTGGCCGTCTGCATCGACATCATTGCCCGCCCTGAACTCAAAACGGTCAAGAACCGCGTGCACCTTGATCTGGCCACCACCTCGACCGCCCATCAAGCGGAGTTGGTCACGCGCTTGAAGGATCTCGGCGCGACGCTCGCCGACGTAGGGCAGGGCGACGTCCCCTGGACGGTCATGGCCGACCCGGAAGGGAACGAGTTCTGCGTCCTGGAGCCCCGACCGATCTACCGGGACACGGGGCCGATCGCCGCCGTGGTGGTCGACTGCACCGACCCACGAGCGATGGCCCGGTTCTGGGGCGAGGCGATGGACTGGGCACTGCACGAAGTCACCGACGACCAGGCGACCATGCGCTCGGCCAGAGGCGTCGGCCCCTACCTGGAGTTCCTCCGGACCCCCGACACCAAAAGCGTGTGGAACCGCGTCCACCTCGACGTCTGCCCCTACCCCGGCGACGACCTGGCCGCAGAGGCAGCCCGACTGCGCGCCCTGGGCGCCACCGACCCCGATATCGATCGTTCCGCAATCTCCTGGACGGTTCTGGCCGACCCGGAAGGCAACGAGTTCTGCCTCCTCACGCCTCGCTGACCTTGAGCAACGACTCGGGCTGGTTCCGGGGCAGCTGGGAAGGCCGCGCGGCGTCAGCCCGTGCTGCCGTGGACGGGGGTGGCGTCACCGGTCATCCAGCACGCCCCTGGGACGTGCGGCCTGCAGTCACGGGCGGAGGAGATCCCCTGTGTGGTGTGTAGGGGCCTTCTGGTCGGCCCCCGTCCATCGCTGTGCGGGCTTGGCCGGCCCTGGCGGCCGTTCTGACCGGCCGTTGGGGCGCTCCCGAGGCAGTCGGCCTGTGGCCTGTCTCGGGTTCGGCAATCCAGGCCCTGAGTTCATGGCTCCCTAGCCGCTCGGCTCCCTGTGCGACGTCGTCGGCAGCATGCAGGTGTGGCAGCGTTGCAGCGCTCTGGTCGATGGCTCGCGCGGGCCATCGGCCAGGTGGATCGGGAGTCGCCTTTCGAACTGCTCGCCGCGATGGGTGAGGCCTCCGCTCTCCCCCGGTGAGCTGGGCGCGGAGAGTCACGAACTTGCGTGTCACCATAACGCCCAGGCACACCGAGCCTTGGCTATTCGGGCATCTGGCTAATTTTGCGGAATGTCGGGCAATTTTCGACCGGTAGAACAGGGCCTCAGAGGCCCGAACTCAACTGACCCGGTGTGATGTGACCTTCCCTCACGCTTGCAGCCCTCAGCGGGACGCACAGCGATTTTCGCCCTGCTGAAACCGCTGTGTACGGCCGCGGAAACGCTCACGGGTGGTTGTCGAGGCGGACGCGCCTGTCGTCCGTCGGCACTGTGGCACGCACGGCACCGCTGAGCACGCCCCCCTTGTGCCCGGCACGGACAACCGCCTCAGTGGTGCGCCGGAGCCCCAGGAGGGGGTGCACGACCTGTACGGGGCAAGGCACCAGGCCGACACGGCCCGGGAGACCGCCATCGGCTCCCCCGGCCCGCACGCGGCACCCTACGCGGCAATGATCGCGGACGGCTCTTCGGACGAGGGAGACGTCCTCATCGAGGTGTTGCTGAAGGACGGAATCGTCACCGAGGTTGCCTGGGCGCACGGTGACGAGATCCCCTTCACCCTCATCGGAGGCTTCACCAGCGATGCTCCCGGCTTCGTCAAAGCCTGCACCGACCGTTGGCGCCAGGGCAGCTGGCTCGGCCACCCCCTGTTCGCCGAGGCCGAAGGCTCCCTGCGCGAGAGCCTCCTCGAAGCCGGCTTCACAGAGATCACCACCGTCCGCTCCTACCACTGGAGCCCGCTCGCAGCCGTCGAGGCGGAGCTGACCGCGCTGCTCGGAATGCAGATCAGGTGCCGGGAGTGGAGGAGGGCCGGAGGGGCGGAGTTGAGGAGGCCGGGACGGGTGCCAGGGAGCGGGTGGGACCGCGCCGACACTGCGGTTTCCCCCGAGGTAACCACTCCTGTTTCGTGCGAACTCCGCGCATAGCCGGACAAGATTCTTCGGTGTGCCTCTTCGCCTTCCTCCAAGAAGGTTAGTAAGGTACCCACATGACCGCTCCATACGACCCGGAAGTCAGGGAAAAGGTAGTTGCCAAGCTGCCGGCGTCCCTGCGGCAGGAACTCAAGGTCCGCGCAGCCCAGTTGGGCGTGGACATCCAGGACGCCGTCACGGAGGGGGTGCGCGCCTGGCGCGCCGACGCCTCGGCGGCCACCCCCGTGGACACCTCAGGCGCCTCGTCGTTCTCCACCTACCTCCCCACCGGCCTGTACGGGGAGTTCAAGGACGACTGCCGTGCGCGTGAGATCCCGTACAACCAGGGCCTCGCCCAGTCCATCCGGCTCTGGCTCGACACCCACCCCTCCCCCGCCGGCCGCCGCCGTCCCGCGAACGAGGGCGCCCGCCGGATCGTGGTCTGCAACCAGAAGGGCGGTGTCGGCAAGAGCGCCATCAGCAACGGCGTCTCCCAGGCCCTGGCCGAGACCGGCGCCCGGGTCTGCGTCATCGACTTCGACCCGCAGGGGCACCTGACGCGTCACCTGGGCGCAGACATGCTCTCCATCAAGGAGCCCAGCCTCGCCAAGCACATGCTGGGCGAGATCGAAGGACGCGTTCGCGACCTTCTCGTCCCCATCGAACACGGGGTCTTCGCCGGGCGCCTGTTCCTCCTGCCCTCCTGCAAGGACGCCTTCCTCCTCGACGCCCGCCTGGCCACCACCCGGCACGTCCGGACCAAGGAGACGGCCCTGGAGAAGGCGCTGGAGGAGCTGGAGAAGGAGTTCGACTACATCGTCGTCGACTGCCCGCCCAGCCTCGGCTACACCATGGACACCGCGCTCTACTACGCGCGTACCCGTGACGGCGAGGCCATGAAGACCTCCGGCATCATCGTCCCCGTCCAGGCCGAGGACACCTCCGCCGACGCGTACGACATGCTCACCGAGCAGCTCGAGGACCTCATCGACGACCTCGACATCGAGATCGCCCAGCTCGGTTTCGTCGTCAACCTTTACGACAGCCGCAAGGGCTACGTCGTCACCTCCTCCCTCAACAGCTGGAAGGAGTTCGGAGACCCGCCGGTCATCACGGTCATCGCCGACCTCAAGGAGCAGCGTGAGGCCGTCCGCGTGAAGCTGCCGCTGCTGCACTACGCACCCGACTGCGAGCAGTCCGAGGCCATGCGTGAGATCGCCCGGAGGATCGCGGCATGAGCAAGAGCGACCTGCTGGGTACCGGCGCCGCCTTCAGCAACGCCCGCCGTGCCGGTGGCCGCAGCGAGCGAGGCCGGGCCAAGGCCATGGCGCAGGGCGACGTACCGTCCTACGAGCTGATCCGGCTCCCCCTCGACCAGGTCTCCCCCAGCCCCCTCAACCCCCGCCGCAACTTCGGCACGGACGAGGACAAGACCCGGTTCGGCGAGGAACTGCGTCAGGCGCAGTTGTCCGCCTGTGTCGTCACCACTCGCAGCGCCTATCTCGGGCTGTGGCCGGACCACGCTTCCCGGATCGGCTCGGCGACCCACGTCCTCATCAACGGTGAGCGCCGCTTCCGCAGTGCCCTGCACGTCGGGCTGGAATCCCTCGACTTCGTCGTGCGCGACGACCTCGCGGCTTCCCGAACCGACTTCATCGACCACCTCCTGGCCGAGAACCTGGAGCGCGAGGACTTCGACGTCATCGAGCGCGCGCGTGGTGTGCAGCAGCTGGTGGAGTCCTGCGCCGAGGAGGGCCGAGAGCACGGAGCCAAGTCCCGCGCGGCGGAGCGGCTCGGGCGCTCGCCGTCCTGGGTGACCAACCAGCTGGTGCTGCTGGAACTGCCCGAAGAGATCCAGATCCGGCTCAGCTCCGGCGAGCTGCCCGAGCGCGACGGGCGGCTCCTGGCCCGTGCTGCGAAGGACCGGCCGGGTGTCGGCGCGGCCGAGCTCCTCGGCTTCCTGCAGCAGAACAAGGAGCAGGAAGCCGAGGCGAAGGCGGCTCAGCGGGAGATCCTGCGGAGCGCCCAGGAGCCCGTGGTGGACCGGACCGGGGGAGTACCGCAGCCCCCGGAGTCGGCTGCACAGCCGGCCCGGGGGGGGGGGGGGGGGGGGGGGGGGGGGGGGGGGGGCGGGGGGGCGGCGGGGGGGGGGGGGGGGGGGGGGGCGGCCGGGGGGGGGGGGGGGGGGGGGGGGGGGGGGGGGGGGGGGGGGGGGGGGGGGGGGGGGGGGGGGGGGGGGGGGGGGGGGGGGGGGGGGGCGCGAGC
>NZ_JBGWAB010000221.1:0-7697 GCF_041862025.1 Streptomyces sp. AB3(2024) | reverse complement strand
CACGCGGACGCTCCTCGATCAGGGTTTCGGTGTGTTCATCGAGTCCAGCCCGCATCCCGTGCTGACCGTGGGCCTGCAGGAGACGGTCGAGGACGCGGGCCGCGAGGCCGCGGTCCTGGGCTCCCTGCGCCGCAATGAGGGCGGTCTGGAGAGGTTCTGGCTCTCCCTGGGCGAGGCCTACGTACGCGGTGTGGCCGTGGACTGGGACGCGGTGTTCGCCGGAACCGGCGCACAACACGTCGACCTGCCCACCTACGCCTTCCAGTCACAGCGGTTCTGGCCCGAGGCACTGTCCGCCGGCCCTGAGGCGCCGCCGGCCGAGAACGCGCTCGACGCCCGCTTCTGGGACGCCGTCGAACGCGAGGACCTCGCCGCCCTCACCGCCGAGCTGCACATCGAGGACGGTCAGCCGCTGACCGCCCTGCTCCCCGCCCTGTCCTCCTGGCGGCGCGAGAGCCGCGAGCAGTCCACCGCCGACGGCTGGCGCTACCGCGTCACCTGGAAGGCGCTGGCCGAAGCCGCTCCCACGCGGCTCTCGGGGACCTGGCTGGTCGCCGTGCCCGAGGCCCTGACCGGGCCGGCCGGTGACACGGCCGCCGCCGTGCTGCGCACGCTCGCCGAGCGCGGCGCGGAGGTCCACACGCTCACGATCGCCGCCGGTGCGGCCCACCGCGAGGCGCTCACCGCCGCGATCGAGGCCGCCACCGGAGGGGACACCGCCCCCGCCGGCGTCCTCTCCCTCCTCGCCCTCGCCGACAGCGACGGCGCCGCGCTGCGGGAGCACACCGGACTGCTCCACACCGCCGCGCTCGTCCAGGCCCTCGGCGACGCGCACGTGTCCGCACCGCTGTGGTGCCTCACCCGCGGCGCTGTGTCGGTGGCCCGCTCCGAGCGGCTACAGGACCCGGCACAGGCACTCCTGTGGGGCTTCGGCCGCACCGCCGCCCTGGAGTTCCCCGACCGCTGGGGCGGTCTGCTCGACCTGCCCGCGCAGCCCGACGAGCGGACTCTCGAACGGCTCGTCGGGGTGCTCGCCGGTGACGGGTCCGAGGACCAGGTGGCGCTGCGCCCCTCCGGCCTGTTCGGCCGGCGGCTGGTCCACGCCTCCCTCGCCGACGCGCCCCTCGCGCCCGCCTGGAAGCCGCGCGGCACCACGCTCGTCACCGGCGGTACGGGCGCCCTCGGCGCCCACGTCGCCCGCTGGCTCGCCGAGAACGGCGCCGAGCACCTGATCCTGACCAGCCGGCGCGGGGACGGCGCGCCCGGCGCCGCCGCACTCCGCGAGGAACTGGCCGCGCTCGGCGCCCGGGTCACGATCTCCGCCTGCGACATGGCCGATCGGGACGCCGTCGCCGCACTGCTGGCCTCCGTGCCCGCGGAGCAGCCGCTGACCGCCGTCGTGCACACCGCCGGCGTCCTCGACGACGGGGTGATCGACGGGCTGACGCCGGAGCGGTTCGCGACCGTACTCGCCCCCAAGGCGGACGCGGCGCTCACCCTCCACGAGCTGACCCGCGACCTGGACCTGTCGGCGTTCGTCCTGTTCTCCGGAGTCGCCGGCACCCTCGGCGACGCCGGGCAGGGCAACTACGCCGCCGCCAACTCCTACCTGGACGCGCTCGCCGAGCAGCGGCACGCCGACGGCCTGCCCGCCACCTCCGTGGCCTGGGGCCGCTGGGGCGACAGCGGACTGGCCGCGGGCGGCGCCATCGGCGAACGCCTCGACCGCGGCGGGGTGCCGGCCATGGCGCCGCGCTCCGCGATCCGGGCGCTCCAGCAGGCCCTGGACCACGCCGATCCGGCCGTGGCCGTCGCCGACATCCAGTGGGAGCGGTTCACGCCCGGCTACACCGCGGTGCGGCCCAGCCCGTTCCTCGGCGACCTGCCCGAGGTCCGCCGGCTCGCGCAGGCGGCCCCGGCCGCCGGCGACGGGGACGCGGGCGCGCCCGGGGCTCCGGGCGAGGCGCTGCGCCGACGGCTGACGGTGATGCCGCAGACCGAACAGGCCCTGGCCGTACTGGAACTGGTGCGCACCCACGCGGCGACCGCGCTGGGCCACGCCGGTACCGACGAGGTGGGCGCGGGCCGCGCGTTCAAGGAGCTCGGCTTCGACTCCCTGATCGCCCTGGAACTGCGCAACCGCCTGAACGCCGCCACCGGGCTGAAGCTCCCGGCCACGCTGGTCTTCGACCACCCGACCCCGGCCGTCCTCGCCGACTTCCTGCGGGCCGAGATCGTCCAGGACGGAAGCGCCGCGGCCGCGCCCGGCATCGCGGAACTGGAGAAGCTCGAATCCGCGCTCTCCGTCCTCGACCCGGACGGCGGGACGCGCGCCGACATCGCCTCGCGCCTCCAGGCCCTCCTCGCGAAGTGGGGTGAACCCCAAGCCCATTCGAGCGGCGAGGCCGTGGCCGAGAAACTCCAGGAAGCCACGCCCGACGAGCTCTTCGACTTCATCGAGAACGAGCTCGGTATCTAGCACAGCGGACAGCAGGCAGTAACAGCACAAGGGTTTTGTGACGAGCATGGGTGAGGTTCCAATGGCGCAGCAGGCAGCGGATCAGGACAAGATCATCGGCTACCTGAAGCGGGTGACGGCCGATCTGCACCAGACGCGGCAGCGCCTGCGTGAGGTCGAGGACCGGGAGCCGGAGCCGATCGCCATCGTCGGCATGGCCTGCAGGTTCCCCGGCGGCATCCAGTCGCCGGAGGACCTGTGGGACCTGGTCGCGGGCGGCCGGGACGCCGTCACCGACTTCCCGACCGACCGCGGCTGGGACCTGGAGTCCCTGTACGACGCCGACCCCGACCAGCGGGGCACCTCGTACACCCGCGAGGGCGGATTCCTCGACGGGGTCGGCGAGTTCGACGCCGGCTTCTTCGGGATCAGCCCGCGCGAGACCCTCGGCATGGACCCGCAGCAGCGCCTGCTGCTGGAGACGTCCTGGGAGACCTTCGAACGCGCGGGCATCGACCCGGTGACCCTGCGCGGCAGCAAGGCCGGCGTGTTCATCGGCACCAACGGCCAGGACTACCCCGACCTGCTGCGCGACGGGGTACCCCAGGGCGTCGAGCAGTACCTCCTCACCGGGAACGCCGCCAGCGTCGTCTCCGGCCGGCTCTCCTACACCTTCGGCCTGGAGGGCCCGGCGGTCACCGTCGACACCGCCTGCTCGGCCTCCCTCGTCGCCCTGCACCTCGCGGTGCAGGCGCTGCGCGGCGGCGAGTGCTCCCTCGCCCTGGCGGGCGGTGTCACCGTCATGTCCAGCCCGCGCGCCTTCGTGCAGTTCAGCCGGCAGCGCGGGCTCGCCCCCGACGGCCGGTGCAAGCCCTTCGCCGACGGCGCCGACGGCACCGGCTGGGGCGAGGGCGTCGGCATGCTCCTCGTGGAGAAGCTTTCCGACGCCCGCCGCAACGGCCACCCCGTCCTGGCCGTGGTGCGCGGCTCCGCGATCAACCAGGACGGCGCCTCCAACGGCCTGACCGCGCCCAACGGCCCGGCCCAGCAGCGCGTCATCCGCCAGGCCCTGACCAATGCCGGGCTCACCCCGGCGCAGGTCGACGTCGTCGAGGCGCACGGCACCGGCACCACCCTCGGCGACCCCATCGAGGCCCAGGCCATCCTGGCCACCTACGGCCAGAACCGGCCCGAGGGCCGCCCGCTGTGGCTGGGCTCCATCAAGTCGAACATCGGCCACACCCAGGCCGCCGCCGGTGTCGCGGGCATCATCAAGATGGTCGAGGCGATACGCCACGGCGTCCTGCCCGAGTCCCTGCACATCGACCAGCCGTCCAGCGCCGTCGACTGGGCCACCGGTGACGTCGCCCTGCTGGACCGGACCGTGCCCTGGCCCGAGACCGGCCAGCCGCGCCGCGCCGGCATCTCCTCCTTCGGCGTCAGCGGCACCAACGCCCACACCGTCATCGAGCAGGCCCCGCCCGTCGAGGCGCCGGCCGGGGCGGGGGAGAGCGGCCCGGCCGCCGCCGACCCCGCCGCCGCCGAGGCCGCCACCGGTCCCGTACCGCTGCTCGTGTCGGGCCACGGCGACGAGGGCCTGCGCGCCCAGGCGGGCCGCCTCGCCGCCCACCTGCGGGCCCACCCCGGACTCGCCGCCGACCCCGCCTCCCTCACCGACCTCGGCCTTTCCCTCGCCACCAGCCGCTCCGCGCTGGACCGCCGGGCCGTCCTCTTCGGCGCCGACCGCGAGCAACTCCTCGCAGACCTCGACGCGCTCGCCGCCGGCGAGCAGCCCGCGACCGCCCTCGTCGGCGCCGTCGGCGAGGGCAACACCGCCTTCCTCTTCACCGGCCAGGGCAGCCAGCGCCCCGGCATGGCCCGCGAGCTGTACACCACCCACCCCGTCTTCGCCCGCGCCCTCGACGCGGTCCGCGACGAACTCGACCGGCACCTCGAACGGCCTCTCTACGACGTCCTGTTCGCGGCCGAGGGCACCCCCGAGGCGGCCCTCCTCGACGCCACGGCCCACACCCAGGCCGCCCTCTTCGCCGTCGAGGTCGCCCTCTACCGCCAGCTCGAACAGTGGGGCGTGCGCGCCGACTTCCTCATCGGCCACTCCATCGGCGAACTCGCCGCCGCCCACGTCTCCGGCGTCCTGACCCTGCCCGACGCCGCAGCCCTCGTCGCCGCCCGCGGCCGCCTGATGCAGGCCCTGCCGGCCGGCGGCGCGATGATCGCGGTCGAGGCCACCGAGGACGAGGTCACCCCGCTCCTCACCGACCGGATCTCCATCGCCGCCGTCAACGGACCCCGCTCCGTGGTCGTCTCGGGCGACGAGGACGCCGCGATGGAACTCTCCGAGACCCTGCGCGCCCGCGGCCGCCGCACCAAGCGGCTCACCGTCAGCCACGCCTTCCACTCGCCGCTCATGGACGGCATGCTCGACGCGTTCCGCGAGGCCGCCGAAGCCGTCTCCTACGCGCCGCCCGTCATCCCGATCGTCTCCAACCTCACCGGCGCCTCCGTCACCGCCGAGGAGATCTGCACCCCCGACTACTGGGTCCGCCACGTCCGCGAGGCCGTCCGCTTCCTCGACGGCGTACGCGGCCTGGCCGCGCTCGGCGTCACCACCTTCGTCGAGGTCGGCCCCGGCGGGGTCCTCACCGCCCTCGCACAGGAATGCCTCACCGGCCAGGACGGCGAGGACGCCCCCGAGGGCCTCGTCTTCGCGCCCGCCCTGCGCGCCGACCGCCCCGAGCCGGCCGCGTTCGCCGCCGCCGTCGCCCGGGCCCACGTCCACGGTGTCGCGGTGGACTGGTCCGCCGTCTTCGCCGGGCGCGGCGGCACCCGCGTCGACCTGCCCACCTACGCCTTCCAGCGCCGCCTGTACTGGCCCGAGCCGCCCACCGCCTGGGCGGGCGACGTCACCGCCGCCGGCATCGGCTCCGCGGACCACCCGCTCCTCGGCGCGGCCATCACCCTGGCCGACGGCGACGGCTTCCTCTTCACCGGCCGGCTCTCCCTGGCCACCCACCCCTGGCTCGCCGACCACACCGTCATGGACACCGTGCTGCTGCCCGGCACGGCCTTCGTCGAACTCGCCCTCCAGGCCGGCGAGCACACCGGCTGCGAACTCCTCGACGAACTCACCCTCCAGGCGCCCCTGGCGCTGCCCCCGCACGGCGGCGTCCAGATCCAGCTCGCCGTCGGCGCGCCCGACGCCGACGGACGGCGCTCCCTGACCCTGCACTCCCGGCCCGAGGACGCAGCCGACGACACCTGGGGCGAAGGCGCCTGGACCCGCCACGCCACCGGCACCCTGGCCCGCGCCGCCCGCGACGCGGCCCGCACCGGCGCCGACCTCGCCGTCTGGCCCCCGCGGGACGCCACCGCCGTGCCCGTCGAGGGCCTCTACGACTACCTCACCGCCTCCGGCTTCGCCTACGGGCCCGTCTTCCAGGGCCTGACCGGTGCCTGGCAGCGCGCCGACGAGGTCTTCGCCGAGGTCCGGCTGCCCGAACAGGCACACGCCGACACGGCCCTCTTCGGCCTGCACCCGGCCCTGCTCGACGCCGCCCTGCACGCGGTCGGCATGGGCTCCCTGCTGGAGGACACCGAGCACGGCCGGCTGCCCTTCTCCTGGAGCGGCGTCACCCTGCACGCCGTCGGCGCCCGCTCCCTGCGCGTCCGCCTCGCCCCGGCCGGCCAGGACACCGTCCGCGTCGACCTCGCCGACGAGACCGGCGCCCCCGTCGCCACCGTGGCCGCCCTGCTGCTGCGCCCCGTCACCCCCGACCAGGTCCGCGCGGCCCGCACCGCCTTCCACGACTCGCTGTTCCACGTCGAGTGGAGCCCCCTGACCCTGCCGGCCGCCACCACCGTCGCCCCCGCCCAGTGGGCCCTGCTCGGCGCCGGGGCCGGACCGCGCTTCACCGCCGTGCTGCCCACCGCCACCGCCCACCCCGACCTCGCCGCGCTCGCCGCCGCCATCGAGGCCGGCGGCCCCGTACCGCAGGCCGTGGTCGTCCCGCTGCCCGCCGCCGACGGCCCCGCGCGCACCCCCGTCGATGCCGCACTGCCCGGAGCCGTCGGCGAAGCCCTGCACCACGCCCTGGACCTGGCCCAGGCCTGGCTGGCCGACGACCGCCTGGCCGGCTCCCGGCTGGTGTTCGTCACCCGATGCGCCGTCGCCACCACCCCCGCCGCCGACGTGCCCGACCTGGCGCACGCCCCGCTGTGGGGCCTGCTGCGCTCCGCCCAGTCCGAACACCCCGACCGCTTCGTCCTGATCGACCTGGACGAGCGCGAGGAGTCCCTGCGCGCCCTGCCCGCGGCCCTGGCGACCGGCGAGGCGCAGCTCGCCCTGCGCGAGGGCCGCGCCGTCGTACCCCGCCTGGGCCGGGTGCCCGCACTCCCCGCCGCCGAAGGCCAGGAGGCCCGCCCGCTCGACCCCGACGGCACCGCCCTGGTCACCGGCGCCACCGGCACCCTCGGCGGGCTCGTCGCCCGCCACCTCGTCACCGAGCACGGCGTCCGCCGCCTGCTGCTGACCAGCCGCCGCGGCGAGGCCGCCGCCGGCGCCGGAGAGCTGCTCGCCGCCCTGCGCGCGCTCGGCGCCGAGGTGACGCTGGCCGCCTGCGACGCCGCCGACCGCGAGGCCCTCGCCGCGCTGCTGGCCTCCGTACCGGCCGAGCACCCGCTGACCGCCGTCGTCCACACCGCCGGCGTCCTCGACGACGGCATCCTCGAAGCGCTCACCGCCGAGCGCGTCGACCGCGTCCTGCCCGCCAAGGTGGACGCCGCCGTGCACCTGCACGAACTGACCCAGGGCCTCGACCTGGCCGCGTTCGTCCTGTTCTCCGCCGCCGCCGGCACCCTCGGCGCGGCCGGCCAGGCCAACTACGCCGCCGCCAACACCTTCCTCGACGCCCTCGCCCACCGCCGCCGCGCCGAAGGCCTGCCCGCCACCGCGCTCGCCTGGGGCCTGTGGGCCGAGCGCAGCGGCATGACCGGCGACCTCGCCGACGCCGACCTGGAACGCATCTCCCGCGCCGGCGTCGCCGCCCTGTCCTCCGCCGACGGCCTCGCCCTCATGGACACTGCCCGCGCCGTGGGCGAGCCCACCGCCGTCCCCATGCACCTCGACCTGGCCGCCCTGCGCCAGGCCGACGCGAGCATGGTGCCGCCGCTGCTGCGCGGCCTGGTCCGGCCCGCCGCCCGCCGCACCGCGGCCGACCAG
>NZ_JBGWAB010000220.1:0-7855 GCF_041862025.1 Streptomyces sp. AB3(2024) | reverse complement strand
CGGGCCGCCCGTTCGCAGGCGCGGGCCGCCGCGAGGCGCTCGCGGCGCTCCGCCACCGCCGCGCCCTCCTCGCCGGTCAGCAGCCCCCACCCGGTCACCGGCCCGGCGGGATCGGCCGCCGCCCGCGCGAGGGCCCGTAGGAACAGGTCCAGCAGCAGTCGCGCGGTACCGGCGTCGAACAGGTCCACCGCGTACTGCCACCACACCTCCAGGCCGTCCCCGCCCGGCAGCTCCACGCAGGAGGCGCTGAGGTCGAACTTGGCCACCTCCAGGCCCGGTTCGACGAACCGGCCCGACAGCGGGCCCTCGGTCCCGGAGTCCTCGCCGCCCTGCTCCTGTGCGGTGAGCATCACCTGGAAGAAGGGGTTCACGGCGCCGTCCCGGCGCGGCCGCAGGTGTTCCACCAGCAGGTCGAACGGCAGCTCCTGGTGGGCGTACGCGGCCAGGTCCGCGTCCCGCGCCCGGTCGACGAGCTCCGCGTACGAGGCCTCGCCCGACACGTCGGTGCGCAGCACCAGGGTGTTGACGAAGAACCCGACCAGCTCCTCCAGGGCCTCGTCGCCGCGCCCCGCGACCGGGGTGCCGATCGCGATGTCCGTCCCGGCGCCGACGGCGGCCAGCGCCAGCGCCAGCGCGGGCTGGAGCACCATGAGCAGGCTCGCGCCGCGCTCCTCGGCGAGCGCGGCCAGCCGCCGGTGCGCGTCCGCGTCGAGACGGGCGGTGAGGGTGGCGCCCGCCCCGCTGGGCTCGGCGGGCCGGGGCCGGTCGGCGGGCAGGTCCAGCAGGGTCGGCACGCCGTCGAGGGCCCCGCGCCAGTGCGCCAGCAACGCCGCCGGGTCCTCCAGGAGTTCGCGCTGCCACAGGGTGTAGTCGGCGTACTGCACGGGCAGCGGCTCCCAGCCGGGCGGACCCCCGGCCAGCCGGGCGGCGTAGGCCGCGCCGAGGTCGCGCAGCAGGGGGCCCACGGACCAGCCGTCGGTGGCGATGTGGTGGGTCAGCAGCGCGAGGGTGGCGGAGCCGTCGCCGGGCACGAACAGGGCCGCCCGCAGGGGCAGATGGGCGGCGAGGTCGAAGGCGGCGCCGGTGAAGCCGGCCACCAGCTCCGCGACCTCCCCGGGCGCGCAGCCGCGCACCGCGAGCGGCACCTCGGGGGCCGGGAGCACGTGCTGGTAGGGCTCGGAGTCCACCGCCGGGTACACGGTCCGCAGCACCTCGTGCCGCTCCACGACGTCGGCGAGGGCCGCCCGGAGCGCGGCCCGGTCGGGGACGGCGTCCAGGCGCAGCACGAGCGGCAGGTTGTAGGTGGCGGAGGGGCCTTCCAGGCCGGCCAGGAACCACAGGCGGCGCTGGGCGAAGGACAGCGGGACCCGGTCCTCGGCGGGCAGCACCTCCCCGCTGAAGACGGCGTACGGGTCGCGGTCCCGCTCGGGGTCCGCGGCCGGGGCGGGGGACCGCAGCGCCTTGCGGTCGATCTTCCCGGAGGGCGTCCGGGGCAGTGCGGGCAGGAGGGTCACGGTGCCCGGGACGGCCGCCGCCGGGAGCGCCGCCCGTACCCGGTCCCGCAGCTCCGCGGCGCCCACCCCCTCGTCGGCGACGACGAAGGCGGCCAGCCGCAGGACCCCGTCCGCGCTCCGCGGCGCCACCACGGCCGCCTCGCGGACCCCGGGGTGCGCGGTCAGCACCGACTCCACGGAGGCCGGGTCCACCCGGTGGCCGTTGATCTTCACCTCGTCGTCCGCCCGCCCCCGGAAGCCGAGCTGGCCGTCGGGCCGTACGTGGACCAGGTCGCCGGTCCGGTACGCGCGCTCCCCGTCCAGCGTGGTGAACCGGGTCCCGGTCAGCTCCGGCCGGCCGAGGTAGCCCTCGGCGAGGGCCCCGCCCAGCAGCCACAGTTCGCCGTCGACGACGGCGGCCCGCACGCCGGGCAGGGGGGTGCCGATGGGCACCGGCCCGCCGCGGTGGCGGGAGAGGTCGGCGACGGTGGCGACCACGGTGGCCTCGGTCGGCCCGTAGGTGTTCAGCAGCCGCACCCGGTCCGGGTCCACGGCCGCGCACCACTGCGCGACCCGCTCGGGCAGGGCCGCCTCGCCGCCGATGACCACGGTCCGCAGGGAGGGCGGCAGCCGGTCCACGCCCGAGGCGAGGGCGTGCGTCAGCTCGTGCCAGTACGCCGTCGGCAGGTCGAGCACCGTCACCCCGTGCGCGGCGCAGCCCGCCAGCAGCCCGGGGACGTCGAGCATCTCCTCGTCCCGCAGGACGAGGGCGGCGCCCGCGCAGAGGGTCAGGAAGACCTCCTCCACGCTCGCGTCGAAGTGCAGCGGCGCGAACTGCAGCACCTTGTCCTCGGCGTTGATCCCGTAGCGGGCGGTGGCCCCGGCGGTGAAGTGGGCCAGGGCGCGGTGCCCGACGACGACGCCGTTGGGGGTGCCGGTGGATCCGGAGGTGTAGATCACGTAGGCGGATCCGGGGGTGACCCCGGCACCCGGCAGGGGGAACTCCCCGGTGACCGGGGCGAGGTCGTCCCGTCCGGTGCAGTCGGCGAGGATCGCCGCGTTGCGGGCGGCGGGCGCGGCCGGATCGAGTGGCAGGTAGGCCGCCCCGGTCCGCAGCGCCGCGAGCAGCCCGACGACGGCGTCGATGCCGCGCGGGCGGTGCACGGCCACCAGACGGCCGGGACCGGCCCCTTCGGCGGCCAGCGCGTCGGCCCGCAGCGCCACCGCCAGGGCCAGCTGCCCGTACGTCATCCGGCGCGTGCCGTGCACCAGCGCGAGCCGCCCGGGGCCGGCGGCGACCTGGGCGTCGAGCCGGTCGAGCACACCGGGAGCCGGGGTGATCGCCGGGCCGCCGTCCAGGACGGCGCGGGCGGTGGGGGCGGTCGAGGGCATCGCGGGGCCTCCAGGCGAGGGGGTGGGTGCGGACCGCAGTCCGTGCCCCCACGCTAGGCACCGCTCCCGCCCCCGGCGGGCAGTCCCTCCGGCAGCTCCCCACCCCCACGCTGCCGCCCGGGACTGCCGCCCGGGACCGGGGTGGGCCTGGTCTGCGCCCCCGGCCGCCCAGGGTGCCCGCGGCTTCGCGTGCGCGTGCGGCCCCTGACCGGAGGGGCAAGGGCCGTGAGCCGGGCGGCGGACCGTCGGGAGCGGGACCAAGGCCCCGGTGGTCCCGGCGGGACCGGGGGCGCGATTCCGGGTGGCGCGCCCCGGCGCCGCCCCCCCCCCCCCCCCCCCCCCCCCCCCCCCCCCCCCCCCCCGGCCCCGGAGGGGCTACGGCTGCCGGACGCGGGTGCCCGCGCGGGTGCGGCGGCGCAGGGCCGGGGCGGGGGCCGGGGCCGGGCCGGTGGTGGGGGCCGTCGCCAGCAGGGTCGCCAGCCGGGCCGGGGTGGGGTGGCGGAACACCTCGCGCAGGGTCAGCTCGCGGCCGAGTTCCGCCCGCACCCGGTTGACCAGCCGTACCGCGAGCAGCGAATGCCCGCCGGACTTGAAGAAGTTGTCGTCCGGGCCGATCCGGCCCCGCTCCAGCACCTCCGCGAAGAGCCGCAGCAGCGTGTCCGTCAGAGGGGTGGCGGGAGCCGGGGCCGGGTCCGGCGCGGCCGGGGTCTCGGGCAGCAGGACGGCCGCCGGGACCTCGTAGTCCGGGAGCCGGTCCGCCGCCCAGGCCTGGAGGTCGGCCTCCGTCACCGCCCCGGCCGGGGTCACGGCCCGCGCGAGCAGCCGGTCCCCCTCCACCCGGGCCCGCGCCGACACCACCGCCGGATGCGCCGTCAAGACCGCCTCCACCCGGGTCGGATCGACCCGGTAGCCCCCGGCGAGCGGCCGTGCGGGACGCCGGTCGGCCGGGGCGGGAAGGGCCGACACGTGCCGCGACGGGTCGGCGGCGAACAGCTCCAGCGCGGACACCAGCAGCGCCGCCAGCCGGGCCGCGCCCGAGGGGCCGTAGAGGTCGGTGGCGTACTCCAGCACCCCCGACAGACCGCCGGCCCGGCCCTCGTCCCCGGCCCGCTCGGTCAGGGCGAAGGTCAGGTCCGACTTCGCCGTCCGCGCGGCGAAGGCCCCCTCCGTGCCGGCCAGCGGCCCGCCGGACGCCCCGGCCGGAGCCGGGTTCACCTGGAGCATCACCTGCACCAGCGCGTCGTGTGCCGAGGACCGGTGCGGGTTGAGGGTCTCCACCAGCAGGTCGAACGGCAGGTCCTGGTGCGCGTACGCCGCCAGGTCCGCCTCCCGGACCCGGTCGACGAGCTCCTCGAAGGCGGGGTCCCCGCCCGTGCCGGTGCGCAGCACCAGCGTGTTGACGAAGAACCCCACCAGCCCCGACAGGGCGTCGTCGGAGCGCCCCGCGACCGTCGTGCCGATGGCCAGGTCGGTCCCGGCCCCGGCCCGGGTCAGGGCCGCCGCCAGCGCCGCCTGCACCACCATGAACAGGGTGGCGCCGCGCGCGTGCGCGATCCGCAGGAGCGCGCGGTGCGTGCCGGCGTCCACCTCGAAGCCGGTGACCGCCCCGCGTCCCGACGGCACGGGCGGCCGGGGCCGCTCCGTGGGCAGGTCGATCAGCGGCGGCAGCCCGGACAGGGCCCCGCGCCAGAACGAGAGCGGGGCGCCCGGGTCGGCGAGCAACTCCCGCTGCCACAGCGTGTAGTCCGCGTACTGCACGGGCAGCGGAGACCAGCCCGGCTCCCGGCCCGTCGCCGCCCGTGCCTCGTAGGCCGCCGCCAGGTCGGCCAGCAGCGGGCCCGTGGACGAGCCGTCCGCGGCGATGTGGTGCAGGAGCAGCACCAGGGTCTGTGGGCCCCCGCCCTCCGGCAGGAACAGCCAGGCCCGCAGCGGCAGGTCCCGCGTCAGGTCGAAGACGTGCCCGGCCGCCGCGTCGACGGCCGCCGCCACGTCCGCCGCGTGCACCAGGTCCAGTTGCGGCCGGGCGCCCTCCAGCACCCGCTGGTACGGCTCCCCGCCCTCGGCCGCGTACACGGTGCGCAGCACCTCGTGCCGGGCGGCGAGGTCCGCCAGCGCCCCGGCGAGCGCCACCGGCTCCAGCGGCCGTTCCAGGCGCCGCACCAGCGCGACGTTGTAGGTGGCGGACGGCCCCTGGAGCTGGTCGAGGAACCACAGCCGGCGCTGCGCGTACGACAGCGGTATCCGCTCCGGCCGTTCCGCTGCGGGGACCAGCGCCGGCCGCGCCGCTCCCGCCCCGGTGCCCGTCCCGAGGCGGCGGTGCAGGGCCGCCGCGGTGGGGGCCAGGAACAGGTCCCGGATGCCCGCCTCCACGCCGAGCACGGCCCGGATCCGGTTGACGAGCCGGCTGGCCAGCAGCGAATGCCCGCCCGACTTGAAGAAGTTGGCGTCGGCGGCGATCCGCTCCGCGCCCAGCACCTCGGCGAACAGCCCGCACAGGATCTCCTCGCGCGGGGAGGACGGCGCCGCCGTCGCGGCCGTCGGGGCCGCCGCCGTCGCGGCGAGCGCCTCCTGCAGCCGGTCCCGGCGCCGTTCCAGGCCCCGCCGCTCGGGCTCCCGGACCAGGTCCAGTGCGCCGAGGCGGGCCGCCGGATCGGCGGCGAAGGCTTCGAGGGCCCGTACGCACACCTCCAGCAGCAGCCGGGCCGTGTCCTCGTCGAACAGTTCGGTGGCGTACTGCACGTGCACGTCGAGGCCGTCCGGGGCGCCGTCCGCGGTGTGCCGCCCGGCGCAGTGGAAGCTCAGGTCGAACTTGGCGGCGCCCAGGTCGGTGCTCCCGGCCCGGCCCGTGACCGGCCCGAGCGAGATCCGCTCGTCGGCGGCCTCCCGCACGGTCAGCATCACCTGGAAGAAGGGGTGTTCGCCCAGAGCCCGGCCCGGCTCGGCCAGGTGCTCCACCAGGACGTCGAAGGGCAGGTCCTGGTGGTCGAAGGCCGACAGGTCCGCGTCCCGGACCCGGTCCACGAGCTCCCCTACGGACGGGTCGCCGGACAGGTCGGTGCGCAGCACCAGCGAGTTGACGAAGCAGCCGACCAGCTCGTGCAGGTCCTGGTCGGGGCGGCCCGCGACCGGGGTGCCGATCGCCAGGTCCTCGCCCGCGCCGGTGGCCGCCAGCGCCGCCGCCAGCGCCGCGCGGACCACCATGAACAGGCTCGCCCGCCGCTCCCGCGCCAGCCCGGCCAGCGTCCGGTGCGCGTCCGCGCCGACCGTGGCCGACACGGTGGCGCCGCGGCCCGAGGGCTCGGCCGGGCGCGGCCGGTCGGCGGGCAGCGCGGTCCGCGCGGGCATCCCGGCCAGGGCCCCGCGCCAGAAGCCGAGCAGGGCGGCCGGGTCGGCCAGCAGCTCGCGCTGCCACAGCGCGTAGTCGGCGTACTGCACGGGGAGCGGCGGCAGGTCGGGGGCGCGCCCGGCGCACCGGGCCCCGTACGCCCCGTCCAGGTCCCGCAGCAGCGGGGCCAGGGACCAGCCGTCGGTGGCGATGTGGTGGACCAGCAGCACCAGCACCGCGCCGCCGTCGCCCGGGACGAACAGCCGGGCCCGCAGCGGCGCGCGGAGCGCCAGGTCGAAGGCCTCCCGGCCGAAGGCGTCGACCAGCGCGCCCAGCTCGCCGGGCGCGCACGTCCGCACCTCCAGCGGCACCCCGGCCGGCGCGAGCACCCGCTGGTACGGCTCGCCGCCCTCGGCCCCGTACACCGTGCGCAGCACCTCGTGCCGGTTGACGAGGTCACCGAGCGCGGCCTCCAGCGCGGCGGGTTCCGGGACCGCGTCCAGCCGCAGCACCAGCGGGGCGTTGTAGGCCGCCGAGGGGCCCTCGATGCGATCCAGCAGCCACAGCGCCCGCTGCGCGGCCGACAACGGGACCCGATCCGGCCGGTCCGGTACGGGGACCAGCGCGGGCCGGGCCGGCCCCGCGGCCCCCGCTCCGGCCAGCCGCCCGTGCAGGGCGGCCGGTGTCGGGGCGAGGAACAGGTCCCGGATGCCCAGTTCCAGGCCGAGCGCGCCCCGGATCCGGTTCACCAGTTTGCTCGCGAGCAGCGAATGACCGCCCGACTTGAAGAAGTTCGCGTCCGCGGCGAACGCCTCGCCCTCCCCGCGCCCGAGGACCTCCGCGAACAGGCCGCACAGGATCTCCTCCCGGGGCGAGAGCACGTCACGGCGGGCCGGGACGGCGCCGCGCGGGGCGGGCGCGACCGTCGGGAGGGTGCTGCGCCCCCGCGCGGCCAGGGCCCGTGCCTGCGGACCGGACGCCGGGCCGAGGGCGCCGAGGCGGGCCGTGGGACGGTCGGCGAACGCTTCGAGGGTCCGTACGTACAGCTCCAGCAGCAGGCGGGCCGTGTCCTCGTCGAAGAGGTCGGTGGCGTACTGGAGGGCGATCTCGATCCCGTCCGGCCGGCCCTCGGCCGTGTGCAGCTCGCGGCAGTACCAGGTCAGGTCGAACTTGGCGGTGTCCACAACGGTGTCGGCGAGCTCCCCGCCGACCCCGCCGCCCAGCTCCACCCGGCCGCCGCCCGCACCGCCGGCGGCGCCCGCGTCCACGGTCAGCATCACCTGGAAGAAGGGGTGGTGGCCCAGGGCCCGTTCCGGGGCGAGCCGCTCCACCAGCAGGTCGAAGGGCAGCTCCTGGTGCTCGTACGCCGCCAGGTCCGCCTCGCGGACCCGCTCCAGCAGCTCCCCGACGGTGGGGTCGCCCGACAGGTCGGTGCGCAGCGCGAGGGAGTTGACGAAGAAGCCGACCAGGTCGTACAGGTCCTCGTCGGGGCGGCCCGCGACCGGGGTGCCGATCACGAGGTCCTCGCCCGCTCCGGCCGCCGACAGGGCCGCCGCGAGGGCGGCGCGGGCCGCCATGGCCGGGCTCGCCCGGTGGGTGCGCGCCAGGGCGAGCAGCCCGCCGTGCGCCGCCGCGTCCAGCCGGG
>NZ_JBGWAB010000219.1:0-7904 GCF_041862025.1 Streptomyces sp. AB3(2024) | reverse complement strand
CCCCCCCCCCCCGCCCCCCCCCCCCCCCCCCCCCGCGCCCGCCCCCCGGACGCGCCGGGGTGCGCCGGGGGCGGGCGCCCACGCGCCGGACCACTGTTAGCCGCCGGCGGCCACGGCGGCGAGCAGCAGCCCGAGGGCCCCCGCCGCGACCGCCCTCCGGCGTCCCGCGCGCCCGCGCGGCGCGGCCGCCGGATCGACGGGGTCCGCCGGGCCGACGGGGTCCACGGCGGGCCGGTCCCGCCGGTGCGTGATCTCCTCCTCGGCGACGGGCCGACGGGGGTGCGGTATGAAGGCCTGGGTGTCCTCGCCCGTCCGGCTCGTCACGGTCCGGATCTCGGCGATCAGCGCGTCGGCGGTCGGCCGGTCCGCCGGATCCTTCGCCAGGCACCGGGCCACGATCGGCACGAGCCGCGCGGGGAGCCCCGTCAGGTCCGGCTCGCTGTGCACCACCTGGTACGCCACGAGGTAGTGGCTGTCGGAGTCGAACGGCCCCCGCCCCGTCGCCGCGTGCACGAGCACCGCCCCCAGCGCGAACACGTCCGCCGCGGTCCCGACCTCGCGGGGCCGCTGGAACTGTTCGGGCGCCATGAACGGCGGCGTCCCGATCAGCTTTCCGGTCTCGGTGCGCAGGTCGCTGTCGGCCGGGCGCGAGATGCCGAAGTCGATGACCCGCACCCCGTCCGGGGCCATCAGCACGTTGCTGGGCTTCAGGTCCCGGTGCACGACCCCGGCCCGGTGGATGTCCCGCAGCGCCTCCGCCAGCCCGGCGGCGAGCCGGGCCAGCTCCGGCGGGTCCAGCACGCGTTCCCGTACCCGCTCGGACAGCGTCGGGGCGTCGATGAACAGGGTGGCCATCCAGGGCCGTTCGGCGTCCGGATCTGCGTCCACGACGGGCGCGGTGAACGCCCCGCTCACCCGCCGGGCGGCGGCGACCTCCTGCCGGAACCGCGCCCGGAACTCCGGATCCACCGCGTGCTGGGCGTGGACGACCTTGACGGCGAGTTTCAGCCCGGAGCTGGAGGCGGCCAGGTGGACGACGCCCATGCCACCGGAGCCGAGCACGGATTCGAGCCGGTACTGCCCGGCGTACTCCGGAAACCCCGCGTAGTCCGCCCGCAGCGAATGCACCGCTCACCACCCCCGTCGGAGCCTAGTCGATGGCACATGCGAGCATCCAAGGGCTTGCTACCCTGCGCGCGTTGCGCAGCGCAACACCCATGGGGGGAGACGTCTTATGTCAGTCGAGAACGAATCAAGCCAAGCCCAGGGCCTCGCGGCCACCGCCGGCCTGCCGATGTTCCAGGTCGCGCCGGGGTACCGGGTCAACGTACGCAGCGGTCCCGGCACCGGCTACGCGATCATCGACACCCTGCCGCTCGGCGCGAGCGTCTCGATCCGCTGCCAGTGCCCGGGGACCACGGTCTCGGGCCCGTACGGCACGACGGACATCTGGGACTGCATCGGCAACGGGAAGTTCATCTCGGACGCCTACGTGAAGACCGGCACCGACGGCTACGTCGCCGGCCGCTGCGACTGAGCGCCGCCGCCCGGAAGGGACGGCTCAGCGGGCGGTCTGCTTCCGCAGGACCTCCACGGCCCTGTCGAAGGCCGAGTCCCTCCCGTCGGCGAACTCCTCGTCGGTGAAGACCGGCTCGGTGAGGTGCGGCGGAACGCCTGTGCCGTCGAAGGTCGTTCCCGACCGGGTCAGGTACTCCTCGTTCGGCATCCAGGCGGCCATGCCGTTGGGGAGGCCGCGCACCATGAAGTCCGAGAAGACGCCCTGCGTGGGCTGCCCGATGCGGACCGTCCGGCCCGGCCGGTCCATGAGGGCCTGGGTGAAGGTCTCCCCCGCGCTGACGGTCGATCCGCCGGTCAGCACGGCGACCGGCCCGGTGTAACGGGGGCCCCGGGCGGGCGTGACGTACACGGGCTGGGGGCGGGTGTGCCGGGTGGCGTCGGCGGGGTCGTTGCGGGCCCGCTTGGAGTAGGCGGGGTAGGGGCTGTCGGTGAGCCGCCCGGCGAGGTGGATGCCCAGGGCGTCGGAGCCTCCGCCGTTGATCCGCAGGTCGATGACCAGGCCCTTCGGCTGCCGGCCGCCATCCCGCCCGAGGGCCGTGTCCAGCGCCCGGTCGAGCTCGGCCAGCTGGGCGGTGTACGGGGCCCCGGGCGCCGCGTACCCGGCGAACCCGGAGATCCGCAAGTAGCCCTGCCCGCCGGGGAGGTCGGCGTAGGTGATCCGCCCGTTGGCGAAGTCCTGGAGGTTCCGGGCGTCCTTGAGGTCGCGCTCCACGACGAACTTCTTCACCCTGGCGTCCACCGTGCCGTCGGGCTGGACGGTGCCGGGGCGCCCCCGCGCGAAGAACCGGTCGCCGTCCTGGACGGCGACATGGGCGTCGTGGAGCGGCTCGACCATCTCGCTGAAGACGGCGAAGAGCTCGTCCGGGGGCGTCTGCGCGTGCACCCGGGGCCGGTACCGGTCGCGCACGGCGTGCCAGTCGACGCCCTTGGCGGCGAAGAAGGGGTAGTTCTCCTCGAAGGACTGCCAGAAGACGTCGAAGGCGGCGACCGAATCCCGGGGGGCCTGCCCCCTACAGGCGGCGGGCAGCTCCGCGATCCTGCGCAGGTTCCGCTCGCCGACGTCGCCGTCCGCCCGCACGGACCCGCTGTCTCCCCGGGTGCGCACCGTGAGGACGGTGCCGTCGGTCCTGGTGTAGGCATCGGGGCCGGTCCGCCGTGCGGAGGCGCCCGCGAGACAGCTGACGGCGGTGGTCTGGTACTCCTGGAAGGTTCCGTCGCGGATGGACAGCACGGTGCCGTAGCCGTCCGTCCGCCAGATCCCGTCGGTGGCCGGCTGCCGGGCGGTGGCGGCCGGCGCGGCTGCGATGACGAGGGCCAGGGCGACGGCGGTGGCCGTGACGATGCGCACGGTGGTGCCTTGTCTGTGGGCGGTTTGCTCGGGACCGCCCCACCGTCGCCGACACCGGATCCTTCCGGCCATCCGGCTGTCCGGCCCATCGGGGGTGGGGCAGGCCCCCCTCCGTGCCGCCCGGCGACCGCCCGGACGGGGCGGGGTCACCCGTTCCGCCACGCGAGACGCCCGCGGCGCCCGCACTCCGCCGGGGGATAATCGCTGCTGTGAGCGATGACGACCGACGAGACCAGACCCACGGCCGGGAAGCGGGCGCGGACGGGCCGGCCCCCGGGCCGCGGCCCGAGCCGATCAAGTTCTTCGGCACCACCTGGGTGGAGCACGACAACGGCTACGCCCTGCGCCGCGTCGCCGTCGCGGCCGGTTCGCTGCTCGGGGCCTTCGCCTCCGCGTACCTCCTGCGCTTCGCCTACGAGGGCCTGGAGATCGGCAACGTCGGTCCGTTCCTCAGCATCTCCGTGGTCGTGCTCTTCGCGATCGCCAGTTCCATCGCCTTCGTCAAGACCTGGGAGTCCTTCGGCCGCCGCCCCGCCCCGTCCTCCGACGAGGCCGCCCTCAAGGGCCTGAAGGCGATCGGTTTCATCGGCTCCCTCATCGCGTACTTCCTGCGCTGCCTCGTCGAAGCCCCCGGCGAGAAGCTCCGCCGCACCGAGTACGAGCGGGCCGAGGCCGAGTACGCCCGCCGCCGCAGCACCCGTACCGGCAACCCGGCCGCCCGCCGCCCCAAGCGCAAGAAGTAACCCGGGCGCACCCCGCGCCGATTGACGACCGGCACCGCCAGGAGCATTATTCATCACATGATGAATAACGGGTCCGAGGCGCCGTCGTCCACCGCACCCCCCGCCGTCCACGCCCACGGCCTCACCGTCCGCCGCGGCACCGGCCGCACCCCGCGCACCGTCCTCGACGACCTCGCCTTCGAGGTCCCCCGCGGCCGCATCACCGGCCTCCTCGGCCCCTCCGGCTGCGGCAAATCCACCCTCATGCGCGCCGTCGTCGGCACCCAGGCCCACGTCACCGGCACCCTCGACGTCCTCGGCCGCCCCGCCGGCCACCCCGCGCTCCGCTCCCGCATCGGCTACGTCACCCAGGCCCCCTCCGTCTACGACGACCTCACCGTCCGGCAGAACCTCGACTACTTCGCCGCCGTCCTCGACCCCGGCCGCGCCGCCGCCGACCGCCGCCGCGCAGCCGTCACCCGCGCCATCACCGACGTCGACCTCACCACCCGCGCCGACGCCCTCGCCGGCAACCTCTCCGGCGGCCAGCGCAGCCGGGTCTCCCTCGCCGTCGCCCTGCTCGGCGCCCCCGAGCTGCTCGTCCTCGACGAACCCACCGTCGGCCTCGACCCCGTCCTGCGCCGCGACCTGTGGAACCTCTTCCACGACATCACCGCCACCCGCGGCGCCACGATCCTCGTCTCCTCCCACGTCATGGACGAGGCCGAGCGCTGCCACGACCTCCTCCTCATGCGCGAGGGCCGCATCCTCGCCCAGGACACCCCCGACGCCCTGCGCACCCGCACCCACGCCACCACCGTCGAGGAGGGCTTCCTCCGCCTCGTCGACGAAGCCAACGCCAACGCCGTCGACGCCGCCTCCAACGCCGCCGCCTCCAACGTCACCGCCATCCGGGAGCAGACCCGATGAACGCCGCCCGCACCACCGCCACCGCCGCCCGCGTCCTGCGCCAGCTCCGCCACGACCCGCGCTCCATCGCCCTGATGCTGCTGGTCCCCGTCCTGATGCTGACCCTGCTCCGCTACGTCTTCGACGGCAGCCCGCACACCTTCGACACCATCGGCGCGTCCCTCCTCGGGATCTTCCCCCTCATCACGATGTTCCTCGTCACCTCCATCGCCACCCTGCGCGAACGCACCTCCGGCACCCTCGAACGCCTCCTCGCCATGCCGCTGGGCAAAGGCGACCTCATCGCCGGCTACGCCCTCGCCTTCGGCGCCGTCGCCGTCGTCCAGTCCCTCCTCGCCACCGGCCTCGCCCTCTGGCTCCTCGGCCTCGACGTCGTCGGCTCCCCCTGGCTGCTCCTGCTCGTCGCCCTCCTCGACGCCCTCCTCGGCACCGCCCTCGGCCTCTTCGTGTCCGCCTTCGCCGCGTCCGAGTTCCAGGCCGTCCAGTTCATGCCGGCCGTGATCTTCCCGCAGCTGCTCCTGTGCGGACTCTTCGCCGCCCGCGACACCATGCAGCCGGTCCTCACGGCCATCTCCGACGTCCTGCCCATGTCCTACGCCGTCGACGGCATGACCCAGGTCCTCACCCACACCGACATGACGGCCGACTTCGTCCGCGACACCGTCGTCGTCGCCGCCTGCGCCCTCCTCGTCCTCGCCCTCGGCGCCGCCACCCTGCGCCGCCGCACCCCGTAGACCGCCCACGGACCGGACACACCCGGCCCCACCACGCAGCCGGGTGCGAGGATGAGCACGTACGTCCTTACGTTCGTTCGGCGAGGTGAATCGGGCATGACCCAGACAGTCGCAGTCCTCGGTACCGGCAAGATCGGCGAGGCCCTGCTCAGCGGGATGATCCGCGGCGGCTGGCCCGCCGCGAAACTCCTCGTCACCGCCCGCCGCCCCGAACGCGCGGAGGAGCTCCGCACCCGCTACGGCGTCGAGGCCGTCACCAACGCCGAGGCCGCCAAGCGCGCCGACACCCTCATCCTCACCGTGAAGCCCCAGGACATGGGCAAGCTCCTCGAAGAGCTCGCCCCGCACGTCCCCACCGACCGCCTGGTCATCAGCGGCGCCGCCGGCATCCCGACCTCCTTCTTCGAGGAGCGGCTCGCCCCCGGCACCCCCGTCGTCCGCGTCATGACGAACACCCCCGCCCTCGTCGACGAGGCCATGTCCGTCATCTCGGCCGGCAGCCACGCCACCGCCGCCCACCTCGCCCACACCGAGGAGATCTTCGGCGGCGTCGGCAAGACCCTGCGCGTCCCCGAGTCCCAGCAGGACGCGGCCACCGCCCTCTCCGGCTCCGGCCCCGCCTACTTCTACTTCCTGGTCGAGGCCATGACCGACGCCGGCATCCTCCTCGGACTGCCCCGCGCCCAGGCCCACGACCTCATCGTCCAGGCCGCCATCGGCGCCGCCGTGATGCTCCGGGACAGCGGCGAGCACCCGGTCAAGCTCCGCGAGGCCGTCACCTCCCCGGCCGGCACGACCATCAACGCCATCGTCGAGCTGGAGAAGCACGGCGTCCGCGCGGCCCTGATCGCGGCCCTGGAGGCGGCCCGCGACCGCAGCCGCGAACTCGCCTCCGGAGCCAACTGACCACACCGCCGCCACGGGGCGTACGAGGAGGAGGACTAGGGCGCCAGCAGCCCGATCGCCGCGTACGCCCGGTCCACCACCGGCCGCGCCAGCGCCCGGGCCCGCCCGGCCCCGGCGCGCAGCACCCGCTCCACCTCCCCGGGGTCCGCCGCCAGCTCGGCGTGCCGCTCCCGCAGCGGCCGCAGCAGCTCCACCACCGCGTCGGCGACGTCCCGCTTCAGCGGCCCGTACTGCTCGTACCCCCGCGCCAGCTCCTCGGGCTCCCCGCCCGTACAGGCCGCGAGGACGTCCAGCAGGTTCGCCACCCCCGGCCGCGCCGCCCGGTCGTAGACCACCCCGCCCTCCCCGCTGTCCGTCACGGCACGCATCACCTTCCTGCGCACCACCTCCGGCTCGTCGAGCAGGTACACGATCCCGGCGCCGTTCTCGTGCGACTTCCCCATCTTGGACATCGGGTCCTGGAGGTCCATGACCCGCGCGGCCACCGCCGGCAGCGTCGCCTTCGGCACGGTGAAGACCGGCCCGTAGCGCTGGTTGAACCGCACCGCCAGGTCCCGCGTCAGCTCCACGTGCTGCCGCTGGTCCTCACCCACCGGCACCTCGTCGGCCCCGTACGCCAGGATGTCGGCGGCCATCAGCACGGGATAGGTGAGCAACGACAGCCGTACGCCTTCCCCCGCCGCCTGCACCCTGGCGGTCTTCTCCCGGTACTGGATCATCCGCCGCAGTTCCCCGTCGGTGGCGGTGCACTCCAGCAGGTAGGCCAGCCGGGTGTGCTCGTCGACGTGGCTCTGTACGAAGAGCGTGCACCGCGCGGGATCGAGGCCGGCGGCGAGCAGCAGCGTCGCGGCCTGCCTGCTGAGCCGCCGCACGCGCGCAGGATCGTGTTCGACGGTCAGCGCGTGCAGGTCGACGACGCAGAACAGCGCGTCGTCGGGCTTGTGGTCCGTGGCGACCCACTGGCGTACGGCGCCCAGGTAGTTCCCCAGCGTCAGATGCCCCGTCGGCTTGACCCCGCTGAAGATCCTCGTCATGTCCCGTTCTCCCTGTGTGTGGTGTCGGAGCCACCGCGACGGGCGACCGAGCCACTCCCGGGAGGGAGAAACAGAAACGGCCGCCGTAGCGGCGGCCGTGAGCGCATGCGTGCTCGCGTGGAAGGTCGGCCGCCGTCAGGCGGCCCACCAGCGAAGGCTGGGCATGAGCGCATGCGTAGTCATGGGAGGCAGCGTAGCCCGCGAGGGGTGAGCCGTGCGGGAGGTTTCCCGAAGGTCAGCCGGGGGTTGACACGTCTGTGCCCGATCCGTAAGGTTCTTCGAGTTGTCCGAAGTGAGCGCCGACCCCGGTCGGTCCCCGGACAGCCATCCCGCACTACGCATTCGAACGAACGACGCATGTTGTTGTCTCGTTTTCATGCGTATTTGCGAATGAGGAATCCGCGTTCCAGGACGCGGCCCCCGATTGGCTTCGGGGGCAGGGAATCCGCTACTGTCTCACTTGCCGGAAGGGCCCAACAGCCCCGAACGCAAAACCCGTTGACTGGGAGTCAGGCCCGAAAGGATCTGATAGAGTCGGAACCGCCGGAAAGGGAAAGCGCGAAAGCGCAGAACCTGGAAAGCACCGAGGAAAATCGGACACGAAAGAGTCTGATAGAGTCGGAAACGCAAGAACAGAACGAAAGCCTGGAGG
>NZ_JBGWAB010000218.1:0-7991 GCF_041862025.1 Streptomyces sp. AB3(2024) | reverse complement strand
CGACAAGTCCCCCGAGAGCTACCTCGCAGGCGTTCACCTCCGCGCCGCAATGATCTGAATCGACGACCTCCTGAAGACCGCCGACTGATCACGACATCACACAGACCCTAGAGCGTGTCCCTTTGATCGGGTCGTCAGTTGATCGGACGTGTCTGTCCGCTTAGTGATCACTGATGCGATGTGGGACCGGATCAAGCCGCTGGTGCCGGCCGATCCGGTCCGTGGACGACGGTGGGCCGTCGACGGCACCTGGGAACGGATCCTGGCTGCGCTGTTGGCGGCAGCCGACGACGCTGACGGCATCGGCTGGACGGTGTCGGTGGACTCCACCCGTCTGCCGTGCCCACCAGCACGCCGCCGGCGCCAGGAAAAGGGGCGCCGGACCGGGCCGAACCTGACGACCATGCACTCGGACGGTCCCGCGGCGGCCTGAGTACGAAAGTTCACCTGGCCAGCGACAGCCTGGCACGGCCTCTGGCCCTCCGGGTCACCGCAGGCCAGGCGGGTGACACGCCAGCCTTCGAGACCGTCATGGCGAGCATCCGTGTTCCCCGTACTGGTCCCGGGAGACCGAGGACTCGGCCGGAGGTCGTCCTGGCGGACCGCGCGTATTCATCCCGCACGATCCGAAAGCATTTACGACGCCGTGGGATCCGGGCTGTCATTCCCCAGCCGGGCTACGACCCGCCACCGGGCGGCCATCGACCGGGCCGCCCTCCGCCCCGCGGCCCCGTACATCCGGGCCGCGGGGTGATCCCCGGGAGACGGCCGGCCGGCCGGCGGGGACGGAGGAACCGCGTCGGGTCAGCCGCGGCCGGTGCGGCGGCCCTGGCGGGCGTCCAGCAGGTGCAGCGCCTTCCGCGCGAGCGGGTACGTGCGCACCAGGTCGCCCAGCGTCGTCGACCCCCGCGTGATGCGGGCGAAGGCCAGCCACGCGGGCCGCAGGCCCGTGAGCACCGCGTGGAACATCCCGGGGTGGGACTCGAACAGGCTCAGCATCCGCTTGCCGACACCCATCTCCACGCCCAGCCCGGCCTTGACCGCGAAGGCGTAGTTGAGCGCCTGGCGCCGCGCGTCCACCGCGTCCTGCGCCTCCGAGATCTTGACGGCCCACTCCCCCGCGAGCCGCCCCGAGCGCAGCGCGAAGGAGATGCCCTCGCGGGTCCACGGCTCCAGGAGTCCCGCCGCGTCCCCCGCCACCAGCACCCGGCCGCGCGAGAGCGGCGAACCGGGCTTGCGGCAGCGGGTCAGGTGCCCGGAGGAGACGGCCGGTTCGAAGCCGGCCAGGCCCAGCCGGGCGATGAAGTCGTCCAGGTACCGCTTGGTCGCGGCGCCCTCGCCCTTCGCCGAGATGACCCCGACGGTGAGGGTGTCCCCCTTGGGGAAGACCCATCCGTAACTGCCGGGCAGCGGACCCCAGTCGATGAGGACGCGGCCCTTCCAGTCGTCGGCCACCGTCTGCGGGACGGGGATCTCCGCCTCCAGGCCGAGGTCGACCTGGTCCATCTCGACCCCCACGTGGGCGCCGATCCGGCTGGCGCTGCCGTCCGCGCCGACCACGGCACGGGCGAGCACCGTTTCGCCGTCGGCCAGGACCACGGCGACCGTGCGCCGGTCGGGCACCGCCGCGCCGTGCTGCTCGACCCGGGACACGGCCGTACCCGTTCGGAGCGTCGCCCCGGCCTTCTCGGCCTCCGCGACCAGCGCCGCGTCGAACTCCGGCCGGTTGATGAGCCCGAAGAGCATGCCCTTCGAGCGCCGGGTGCGGGCCAGCTTCCCGTCGTAGGAGAAGGTGACCGCGTGGATGCGGTCCTTGAAGGGCAGGACGAAGCCCGGCGGGAGGGCGTCGCGCGAGGGGCCGATGATGCCGCCGCCGCAGGTCTTGTACCGGGGCAGTTCGGCCTTCTCCAGCAGCAGGACGCGGCGCCCCGCGGTGGCCGCCGCGTAGGCCGCCGAGGCGCCGGCCGGTCCCGCGCCGACCACGACGACGTCCCACACCTCTCCGGTGCCCTCGGGTGCCGCCTCGGAAGCGGCCGTCTCGGGAAGCCCGTCGGGGGCCGGCACGGGAGCCGGCACGTGGACCGGTACGGGGACCTCCCCGGCCGCCCCGCCGGGAACCGCGTCCTCTTCCGCCGCCGCTGCCGCGACCGTTTCCGACGTCACCTCCACCGTCACCTCGACCGCACCCGCGGCCGGCCCGTCCCCCGGACCCTTCCGGGCCCCCGTGTCCGCCCCCGTGTCCGCCCCTGTCGCCGCCCCGGCGTCCGTCCCTGCGTCCGCCCCCCGAACGACCTGCCCTGCGCCTGCGCCGTGTACGTCGTCGTCGCTGCTCACGATGTGCTGCTGCTCCTGATCACGCGGTTGCTCCGATGCCGTGGAAATCCTACGGCGAGAGTGCCTCCCGCCCCTCTGTGCGAGGATCGGCACTGTCTTTCGCCTTACTTTCGCCGCACCCCGGCACACACACCAACGTCGCACCCACGAGGAGCGTGCCCATGTCCCAGAATCCGATCGCCGAGACCATCGCCTCGCTGATGCCCCGCGCCAAGGCGGAGCTGACCGAGCTGGTGGCCTTCCAGTCGGTCGCGGACTGGGCCCAGTTCCCCAAGAGCGAGAGCGAGGGCGCCGCGAACTGGGTGGCCGACGCCCTGCGCGCCGAGGGCTTCCAGGACGTGGCCCTGCTCGACACCCCCGACGGCACCCAGTCGGTGTACGGCTTCCTGCCCGGCCCCGAGGGCGCCCCGACCGTCCTGCTCTACGCCCACTACGACGTCCAGCCCCCGCTGGACGACGACGCCTGGGTCTCCCCCGCGTTCGAACTGACCGAGCGCGACGGCCGCTGGTACGGGCGCGGCGCGGCAGACTGCAAGGGCGGCTTCATCATGCACCTGCTGGCGCTGCGTGCGCTGAAGGCGAACGGCGGCGTGCCCGTCGGCGTGAAGGTGATCGTCGAGGGCTCGGAGGAGCAGGGCACCGGCGGCCTCCAGCAGTACGCCGAGGCGCACCCGGAGCTGCTGACCGCCGACACCATCGTCATCGGCGACGCGGGCAACTTCCGCCTGGGCCTGCCGACGGTGACGGCCACCCTGCGCGGCATGACGCTGGTCAAGGTGAAGATCGACACGCTGGGCGGCAACCTGCACTCGGGCATGTTCGGCGGCGTCGCCCCCGACGCGCTGGCCGCGCTGATCCGGCTGCTGGACTCGCTGCGCTCCGCCGACGGTTCGACCACCGTCGACGGACTGGCCTCGGACGCGGTGTGGGAGGGCCTCCAGTACCCGGAGGCGGACTTCCGGGCCGACGCCAAGGTGCTGGACGGGGTCGGCCTGATCGGCGAGGGCACGATCGCGGACCGGCTGTGGGCCCGTCCGGCCGTCACCGTGCTCGGCATCGACTGCCCGCCGGTGATCGGTGCCACCCCCTCGGTGCACGCGAGCGCGGGTGCGCTGATCAGCCTGCGCGTGCCGCCGGGCGTGGACACCGCCGATGCCATCAAGCTGCTGGAGGCGCACCTGATCGCGCACACCCCGTGGCAGGCGAAGCTGGAGCTCGAAGTCGTGGGTCAGGGGCAGCCGTTCCAGGCGGACACCTCCAGCCCGGCGTACGCGTCGATGGCCGCGGCCATGGAGGTCGCGTACCCCGGCCAGGAGATGCAGGTCAGCGGCATGGGCGGATCCATCCCGCTCTGCAACACGCTGACGTCGCTGTACCCGGAGGCGGAGATGCTGCTGATCGGCCTGAGCGAGCCGGAGGCGCAGATCCACGCGGTGAACGAGAGCGTCTCCCCGGAGGAGCTGGAGCGCCTGTCGGTGGCCGAGGCCCTCTTCCTCGTCAACTACGCGGAGTCCAAGCGCGTCTGATTCCCGCGGGCACGGACCCGGCCCGTGGACGACGCACGAGCCGGGCGGCCCTCCCGGACGCCCGGAGCCCCGAGTTCCCGTGGACCCTGCGCTCTGCGCGTACTCCGCTCCCGGCGAAGTCGCGTGCGGGGGCCGGGGCCGGGTGTCTACGTTCGCGGCATGGAACTCGTCGAAGTCATCCCGAACCGGCTCCACATGCTGCGTTTCCCCATCGGCCAGGCCTACCTCTGGCAGGACGAGGGGGCCCTGACGCTGATCGACGCCGGATACGCCGGGTCCGCCGACGCCATCGAGGGGGCGATACGTTCCCTCGGTCTCGCGCCCGAACGGCTGGGGCTGATCGTCCTCACGCACTGCCACCGCGACCACGTCGGCGCGGCCGGTGAACTCGCCGCCCGCTGGGGCGCCGAGGTGGCGGCGCACCGGCTGGACGCCCCGGTCATCCGCGGTGAGCAGCCGGTTCCCGAACCGGTGCTGCTGGACTGGGAGGTCCCCCTCTACGCGCACGGCCTCACGGTTCCCGAGGCCCCGCCCACCCCGGTCGACCGGGAGCTCCTGGACGGGGAGGTGCTGCCGTTCGGCGGTGGGGCGGTCGTGGTCCACGCCCCCGGTCACACCCCGGGCAGCATCGGCGTCCATCTGCCGCGCCACGGGGTGCTGTTCACGGGTGACTGCGTCGCGGGGGCAGGACAGGTGATGCCGGGTGTGTTCAACGTGGACCGGGACCAGGCACTCGCCTCGTTCCGGCGGCTGGCCGCCCTGGACCCGGCAGTCGCCTGCTTCGGCCACGGCGACCCCTGGGTGACGGACACGGCGCTCACCCTCCGGGCGGCGGCGGAGGCCCCTGCGCACGCGGGCTGAGCGGGCGGACGGACTATCGGGCGGGCGGACGGACCGAGGGGGCCGGACACGGGCCGGCGCAGCGTCAGGCTTGCTCCTGGGCCTGGGGCTTGGCCCGTACGTGCATGCGTTCGCCCTGCCTCCCGAAGAGGCTCAGGATCTCGACGGGCTGCCCGTCCGCGCTGCTGAACCAGTGGGGCAGGCGCGTGTCGAACTCGGCGGCCTCGCCGGGCCCGAGGACGAGGTCGTGGTCGGCGAGGACGAGTCGCAGCCGGCCGTTGAGCACGTAGAGCCACTCGTAGCCCTCGTGCGTGCGGTGGTCGGGTTCGGGGCCCCGGTCCGTGATGATCATCTTGTAGGCCTGGAGCGGGCCCGGACTCCGGGTCAGGGGAACGAACGTACCGCCGTTGGGCAGCGGGTGCGGCTTCAGCCGGACCCGGGGGTCCCCCACCTCCGGCGCCCCGACGAGGTCGTCGAGGGGGACCCGGTACGCACCGGCGAGCGGGAGCAGCAGCTCCAGGCTCGGACGGCGCTGCCCGGCCTCCAGGCGGGACAGGGTGCTCTTGGAGATGCCGGTCGCCTCGGAGAGCGCCGCCAGGGTGAGGCCGCGCTGGGCGCGCAGCCGCTTGAGCCGGGGAGCCACCTCGTCGAGGACCGTCTGGTACGGGGCCGGTGTGTCCATGCGGGCATTCCACCCCGGTTTCCCGGAATCGGCAACAGGAGTTGCCGGATCCCTTCCACCGGGCGCACCCTCCCCGGCATGAACGCACCGAAGGATCCCGGACAGCACCACGACCACACCAACCACGCCCCGGGCCACACCCACCGGCACGGCGGCTCCCCCTCCCACGGCCATACCCACCACACCGTCGCCGACGACCTCGACTGGGAGCTCCTGGCCACCCACCTGGAGACCGGTGGCGAGCTGCACCTCCCGGCCCACCGGAGCACCGCGGCCCGCCTGCGCGAACTCCTCGGTCCCGACCGTCGGATCCGGCGCGTCCTCGACATCGGCAGCGGGCCGGGCGTGATGACCTGCGTTTTCGCCGAGGCCTTCCCGGACGCCGAGGTCGTGGCCGTCGACGGCACGCCCGCGCTGCTCGACCGCGCCCTGGCCCGCGCCGAGCGCCTCGGCCTCGCCGGCCGGGTGAGCGTCCGCCACGCCCGGCTGCCCGAGGGCCTGGCCGAGGACGCCCTCGGCACGGCGGACCTGGTCTGGAGCAGCAAGGCCGTGCACCACCTCGGCGATCAGCAGGGCGCCCTGGACGCGCTGGCCCGCGTGCTGCGCCCCGGCGGGATGCTCGCCGTGGCCGAGGGCGGCCTGCCGATGCGCTTCCTCCCCCGCGACCTCGGCTTCGGCAGGCCGGGGCTGCAGACCCGGCTCGACGCCCTGCAGGAGGACCGGTACCAGGCCATGCGGGCGGGCCTGCCCGGCAGCGTCCCCGTGGTCGAGGACTGGCCCGCGATGCTCCGCCGCGCCGGGCTGACCGGCGTGGGAGCCTTCACCACCCTGCTCGACCTGCCCGCCCCCCTGGGCGAGCCGGGCCGCGACTTCCTGCACTCCCAGCTGACGCGGCTGCGGGACGCGTCGGACGGTTCCCTGGACGCGCCGGACACCGACACCCTCGACCGGCTGCTCGACCCGGCCGCGCCGGAGGGTCTCCTGCGGCGCCCCGACGTCTTCCTGCTGTCGGCCGCCACGGTCTTCGCCGGAAGGCGCCCGGCCCGATGAAGCCGACGCGGCCACGGCCCGCGGCGCGGTGGGCACTCGCGGGCCTCGCCCTGTCCATGCTGCTGTCCTCGCTGGGCACCAGCATCGCCAACGTCGGCCTGCCGGCCCTGGCGCAGGCGTTCGACGCCTCCTTCCAGGCGGTGCAGTGGATCGTCCTCGCGTACCTCCTCGCCGTCACCACCCTGATCGTCAGCGTCGGACGGCTCGGTGACCTCATCGGGCGGCGGCGGCTGTTGCTGGCGGGCATCCTGCTGTTCACCGGGGCCTCGGTCCTGTGCGGGGTCGCTCCCGGCCTGTGGCTGCTGATCGCAGCCCGGGCGGCGCAGGGCCTGGGGGCGGCCGTCATGATGGCCCTCACCATGGCCTTCGTCGGCGAGACGGTCCCCAAGGAGGCCACCGGCCGGGCCATGGGGCTGCTCGGCACCACCTCGGCCATCGGCACCGCCCTGGGCCCGTCGCTGGGCGGAGTGCTGCTCGCCGGACCCGGCTGGCGGGCGATCTTCCTCGTCAACGTGCCGCTGGGCGTCCTCACGTTCCTCCTGGCGCAGCGGCACCTGCCCGCCGACCGGCGTGAGTCCCGGGCGGGGCGGGCCCGCTTCGACCACCTGGGCACCCTGCTGCTCGCGGCGACCCTGGGTGCGTACGCACTCGCCCTGACCCGGGGCGGCGGCTCCTTCGGCCCGCTCACGCTCGTCCTGCTGGCGGGCGCCGGCTGCGGGGCCGCGGTCTTCGTACGCGTCGAGGCGCGGGCGGCCTCGCCGCTGATCCGGCCGGCGGCGTTCCGCGATCCGGTGCTGAGCACGAGCCTCGCCATGAGCGCACTCGTCTCCACGGTGATGATGTCGACCCTGGTGGTCGGCCCGTTCTACCTCTCGCGCACGCTCGGGCTCGACACGGCGCTCGTCGGACTCGTCCTGTCGGCGGGGCCGCTGGTCGCGGCGACGGCCGGTGTGCCGGCGGGCCGCCTCGTGGACCGGTTCGGCGCGCGGCGGACGACGTTCGCCGGGCTCATCGCCATGGCGGCCGGCGCCGGCCTGCTGTCGCTGATGCCGGCCCGGCTGGGCATACCCGGCTACGTGGGCCCGCTCGCGGTCGTCACCCTCGGCTACGCGGTGTTCCAGACGGCCAACAACACCGCCGTCATGGCGGAGGTCCACCCGGACCGGCGGGGCGTCGTCTCCGGCCTGCTCAACCTGTCGCGCAACCTCGGGCTCGTCACCGGAGCCTCGGTCATGGGCGCCGTGTTCGCCCTCGCCTCGTCGGCGGCGGACATCACGACGGCGGGCCCGGAGGCCGTCGCCACGGGAACGCGGACCACCTTCGCGGTCGCCGCCGCCCTGATCACGACCGCTCTCGCCCTCTCCGCGTACGGACGCTCCCTCGGCGGCCGACGGGCCGCGGGCGTACCGGACGGCGCGGGCCTGATCGGGTGAACGGAACCGCACGGCCGCCGCTGCCGCGCCCGAACCTCCCTCCGCACCGGCGCGGGGGGGGGGGGGGGGGGGGGGGGGGGGGGCGGGGGGGGGGGGGGGGGGGGGGGGGGGGGGGGGGGGGGGGGG